>JBBIPD010000186.1:0-1515 GCA_037443025.1 Chloroflexota bacterium | reverse complement strand
GACAAAATCAGGGTGACCATCCAGGCGGGCGAAATGAGGCGCGCCAGGTTGCCACCCTTTGCGTTGTCGAGATGTTTGCGCAAGGTGTTGATCTCCCTGATGTCAGCTCCGCTTGCAAGCAGGGTTGCTGTCAATGCCTGCAGGTCTTCCAGGGAGACAGACGAGACGGGATTGGTCAGCAAAGCAGACCCGCCTCCGGAGATGAGACAGATGACCAGGTCTCCATCGTCGGTTTGAGCAAGCAACTCAAATATGCGCCTGGTTGCCAGGAGGTTGCGCTGGTCTGGTATGGGATGCGCCGCCAGATTTATTTCGATGTTCCCCAGAGATTTTGGGGGCTGGGCTTGTAAGTGTTCATCGCTGACGATGATGACTCCGGAGGTAATTTTTTCACCGATGAGATTGACCAGCGCTTCAGCCATCGGCATCGCGGCTTTACCGGCTCCTGTTACAAAAATTCGTTTGAATTGAGAAATTTTGTAGCGCCTTTCCGAGATTTGGAGAATTCCATTCTGGTATTGGATGTAACGCTGAACAGCCCTGGCAGGGTCAACAGCCTGAATTGCAGCCAGTAAAATTCTACAAACGCTCTCCCCCCAGGTTAGTTTTTTCAGGGATTCGGTCAAGAAAGCGGAGGCAATCATGGACTGATGTTGTCCTGGGCTGGGAGAATGCACTGAGGCGAGTCGTTAGAGGGGTTATTGACCAAACGGGAGACGGGATACGCCTGCATTTCATCGGCGGAGTAGGGGCGGAGCAAACTTGAGAGTCGGCTGGGATTCTGTTCGCCGGGGTCAAGCCAGATTGGATAAGCAGCCTGGGGTAAGATGACCGGCATCCGATTATGAATTCGTTCCATCAGCTCATTCGGTTGGGTGGTGATGATGGCGCATGAGAGGATCGTGGAGCCGTCGCTGGAATTCCAAATTTCCCACAAACCGGCGAAGGCAAAAGGCTCACCGGATGCAAGGCGGATGTAGATAGGGGATTTTGGCATCCCTTTGGTCTGTTGCCACTCGTAGAATCCATCTGCCAGGATCAGACATCGTCGCCGACGAAACGCCGCCCGGAAAGCGGGTTTTTCGGCTAGAGTCTCCGCGCGTGCGTTGATCAGGCGATTGCCGATTTGAGGGTCCTTAGCCCAGGAGGGGATCAATCCCCAGGTGAAAAAATCTAATTGATTTTTGCCATCATTCGGCACGACCGCGACGGGTTGGGTGGGAGCGATGTTATATCGCGGCGTAATTTCCGGGGGGATGTTCAACCAGGGGAATGTCTCCTGTAAAGCCGTTACATCTGCAGTCAGGGTGAAGCGTCCGCACATAGATTGGTCCTTTCGGCATTATTTCGCGACATGACTCTTGTTGGACAGATGGGTAACTCCTGTTCATCGAGCACATCGGAGGCAAAAATATCATAAAACGCCCGTTTTTTTTCGGCTTTGCCAGGGTGAATGGATAATTCGATGATATGATAGCTCAGATTCTGATACCATTATAAGGCAAAATTGGATGA
>JBBIPD010000185.1:0-6550 GCA_037443025.1 Chloroflexota bacterium | reverse complement strand
AGACCACTTCATTGAACCCTCCAGTTAAAACAAAGTGTATAATACATGTACATAATATATACATGTATTATACACCAATTCATCAATATTTCGTTAGAAATTCGATATTCTAAGGTTAATATTGGATTAGAATGCGATCAGCGCTCGAGCTTTCGTCGCAGCCATTTCTCGCCTTCAATCACAATGTATGCCCCAAGGCTGACTGCCAGAACATCCAGCCAGAGTATGGCTGGTATAGGTGCGCTGCCGAAGAGATCATTCATGAAAGGCGCATAAGTGTACGCCAATTGAATCAACGCCATCACGACCGCCCCACCCAACGCCCATGGATTGGTGAAGATTCCCAATTGAAACGGGGATTTTGTCAACGAACGGCTGTTGAAGAGGTAAAACAACTCAACAAAGATAACCACATTGACCGCCACTGTACGCGCTTCCTCAAGCGAAGCGCCTCGCGCCAGTTCATATTCGAACAACCCAAACGCCCCCGCCAGGATAATCAAACCGACCAGAAGGATGCGCAAGATAAGCGTTTTGCTCAGGATTGGCGCATCAGGGTCGCGCGGTTTTCGGAGCATGATGTCTGGTTCTTTTGGCTCCAGAGAGAGAGCAATCCCTAACACGGCAGTGGTCACCATGTTAATCCACAATATCTGAAGCGGTAAAATTGGCAATGCCGCGCCGAGGATGATCGCCGCGAGCAGTATCAATCCCTCGCCCAGATTGGTAGGAAGCGCCCAACTGATAAATTTGGTGATGTTGTCGAAGTCGCCGCGCCCTTCTTCCACAGCGCTCTCTATCGTGGCAAAATTATCATCGGTCAAGATCATATCCGCCGCTTCTTTGGAGACATCCGTGCCGGTGATACCCATTGCCACCCCGATATTCGCCTGTTTAAGCGCTGGCGCATCGTTCACCCCATCCCCGGTCATCGCGACCACATGTCGCCGCGCCTGCAACGCCTCGACAATGCGCAACTTCTGCTCTGGCGCCACCCGGGCAAACACATTGACCGTTTCAACTTTCTCGATTAAGTCCTCATCGTTAATTTTTGCCAACTCTGCACCGGTGAGAACCGCCTCGCAACCCTCCTGACACAACCCAATCTGCCGACCAATTGCCGCCGCGGTCAGGGCATGGTCGCCAGTGATCATCTTTACCGTGATGCCCGCTTGCTGACATGCCTTAACCGCCTCGAGCACCTCCGGACGAGGTGGATCAATCATCCCCTGCAACCCTAACAGGACGAGAGAGTCGATGTCATCGAAGCTGATTTTCTGAGCGCCGGGTTTTTCCAGGCGGGCAAAAGCCAGCACCCGCAACCCTTTTGAAGCCATGCTCTCCATTGCCTGATGAAAGAGATCGCTGCTGCAATCAATCACCTTTCCAGAGGGGTCTAAAGTATTCTTACAGCGGTCAAGCAATACTTCAGCCGCGCCCTTGACATAAACCGTTCCGTCGGCGTGCAACGTCGCCATATACTGATGCTCAGAGTCAAACGGGATGGCGTCCAAACGGGCGGGGTAAGATTCGCTGGTGGGTTTTTTTAAACCTTTGCGGGCTGCAACCAACAACGCCCCTTCGGTCGGGTCGCCTTGCACCGTCCAGCGCCCGTCCACTTGGACAAGCTGACTGTCGTTGCACAATAAGCCCGCTTTGAGGGTCTCGATGAGGGCAGCATCGGTTGACCCATCATAAAAAGACGAATTGGGTTGTCTGTCATTATCCAGCAGGCTGATTTCGCCCACCGGCTCATAACCAACACCACCCACAGCGTATGTACCCGCCAGGGTGCAAATCTCCTTTACCGTCATTTGATTCTGGGTGAGCGTCCCGGTTTTATCAGAGCAAATAACTGTTGTAGACCCCAGAGTTTCGACCGCTGGTAAATTGCGGATGATTGCCCGGCGGCGCGCCATGCGCGAAACTCCGATTGCCAGAGTCACCGTCAATGCAGCCGGCAACCCTTCGGGGATGGCGCCAACTGCCAAAGCAATCGCTGCCATGAGCGTATCCACCATCGCCTGCCCACGCGCAATGCCAATCGCGAAGGTGATCGCCGATATGACCAGAATAGCCACCAGCAAAATCATACTAAACTGGCTCAGTTTGCGAGTGAGCGGGGTTTCCAACTCGGCTGCCGCCGAGATCAACTGCGAAATTCGTCCAACCTCGGTGCCGTCCCCAATAGCCACAACCACTCCGGTTGCGCTGCCGTAGGTGACCAGGGTGGAGGCAAAAGCCATATTTCGGCGGTCGGCGAGGACCGCATCCGGGGGGACGTGCGCGGCGGCATCCTTTGCCACCGGCAGCGATTCGCCAGTTAAAGCCGCTTCGGTCACCTGCAGATCGCGCGAGACAATCAGGCGCAAATCTGCCGGGACGCGACCGCCGGCTTGCAGCAACACAATATCACCCACCACCAGCTCCGCCGCAGGTAACCGGATGGTCTTCCCACCCCGGATGACAACCGCTTCGGTTGTGATGGTTTTCGAGAGGGCGGCAATCGCCTCCTCAGCCCGCGATTCCTGGATGAAACCGATGATGGCATTGATCAGCACCACCCCAAATATCACCGCCGCATCGGTCGGGTCTTTTAACACCAGGGTAACCACGCTGGCAATCAGCAGGATGATTACCAAAGGGTTTTTAAACTGGAGCAGGAAGCGGATAACGGGGCTTTTCTCTTTCTTAGGGGTCAGGACATTCAGACCAAAGCGTTCCTGGCGGTGCTTCACCTCGAAAATATCCAAACCCTGCTGAAGATTGGTATTCAACAGGGTCAGAACTTCATCAGCAGGAAGATGATGCCAATGTTGACCAAGCAAAATATTCATTCCAACATCCTTTTCGTTTTCCATTCTCGATAGGCAAATAACAGGGGCAACCCCAACCACATTCCCAGACCGATCAACCACCAAACCGGATGAGGGCGCAGGCGCAGGTTGATCTCATCCTGGACCTCGGTGGTATGGTCATCCACAACCATAAACTTATGACGATGCACCCACTCTGCAAATGGACCCTGCAATTGACGATCTGTGAACCCTCCGGGCGATACCGCCTCGATGCGCGCCAGCCAGCGCAGCGGCAATGGTCCAAGCCACATTGTGAATTCCATCTCGTCTCCCTCCGCCAAAACAGCCGGGGCGCGATGTACGCGTACAATAATCGGCGGCGGGGTAATGGCAGCCATGCTGGCGGATTGGCTATGAAACTCCGATACTCTAGCCAGCGGCGATTTGACATAAAAACGGTGCAAATACTTCATCAGGCAGCTCCCCGGTAATCCATCCTCGCCTCAACGGTTCAAGCTCCCAAGGAAATCTACGGTCGCCTGGACGATTTGTTTTTGCTGTTCCTGAAGGGAAATTGTAGCAGGGTTGTCGCCAGCTTGCTCGCCATACCAGCCAAATTGGGCGTGGTTGCCTCCCTCGATTGCGACCCAAACCGTGTCAGCAGGCAGGAGCGCCCTGGAAGCTGCAATGTCCTCGGGCGTCGTAAGTCTATCCAACGTTGCATAAATCGAGACAACCCTGGCTGCCGATTGGCTGAGATCGTTATTAGAAGCCGGGTAGGAAGCCCACAGAACCAATCCCTGCGCCTGTTCTGGTTGGGAATAGATGAAACTGGCTGCCATTGCCCCTCCCAGCGAGTGCCCCCCAACCGCCCAGTTTTGAATCCGCGGGTAGGCATTGATCACATCTGCGGCTGCGTCAGGGTTGAGCACCGCCAGGCTTAATGGCATGGG
The DNA here is from genome assembly GCA_037443025.1 of Chloroflexota bacterium. GTDB lineage: Bacteria > Chloroflexota > Anaerolineae > Anaerolineales > UBA4823 > JAQBDA01. Next base: position 2,799 of record JBBIPD010000185.1, on the reverse strand, counting down.
CACTACCACCGCAAGGTAGCCCTGGGCTGCAATTTCATGCGCCATCGGCGCGTAGGCTCGATAATCCACGTGCCCCCCGGGGTAAATGATGAAACCTGTCTTCGGCTGAACATCAATCGGTTCGAATACGAGCCAGGAACCGGCTATGACCCTCGCCCGCGCATCAGATTCTAACGCAGCCAGCGCTTCAGGCATCGGTTGGGCTGGGTTCATCCCCCAGATGACGAATCCGCCGATAGCAACAATCAGCGCTATTACTGCCACAAGCAGAAAAAGCCGTAATAATTTCCGCACCAACGCCTCCAAGATGCTCTCTCTCTACGCCCGGATGGGGGAGAGTAAAGCGACGTGAACTCTATAAACTGTCGAACTAACGAGCAATCTAGGCAATTCGCCGAAAGTAATTTTACAAATCGGGTTGTTGCCTGCGGCGAATTGCTTGAGTGATTGGCTGTATAAATCATATTTCCATGTAAAGATTCTTTCAGCCAATCACATATCAGACACTCGCCTAAAAAGAAACCCCTGAATAAATCTCAAAGTTTAAAAGCAGATGGGGAGAGCTTTCTATAAAAAATCAAGAGCGCCGAGAGAACCACCCTGGCGGCTTCCCGAGCTTAGAACCAGGCATCAGCCCACGTCTAACAGTCGTAACTCTATCTACTCTGTCATCGAGTATTCTCAGGCTCACGCCATAATACCCGCCCATTGCTTCCCCGGGTCACAGATTGAATCTGTATCAGAAATATCTGCGGGATTATATCAAAGATATAAACTTACATTGACGCATATTGCGACAATTGATGTGGATTCTCGATTAAAAATATAACCTATTCTTGAGCGCGACCAATACTTCCAATTCCCGACCCCTGACGAAAAGATGCAGCCCACCGTTTTACCGGCGGTATGCGCAGGATGAGCAGCAGCAACATCACCAAACCCATCAGGATTGGGCGCAGAATGTCGCCGCTGAGAGTCGTCAAAGAGCCTTTCACCGCCCAAGCGTAATGAACAATCACCAATCCGCCAGCCAGATAGACCAGGCGGTGCAAACGCTTCCAGTTTTTGCCCATCCGCTTCATCCAAAACCTGAAGGATGTGGTCGCCAACGCCAGCAAAATCAACCCTGCCAACAAACCGACGAGAATGAACGGTTTTTCCGTGGTCAACCGCAGTATCTCATTCCAATCCAGCCCATAGTCCAATACTGCAAAGGTGAACAGATGCAAGGTAAAATAGACAAACGCATACAATCCCAAAGTGCGGCGGTGCCTGGTCAGCTGGCGCCATCCGGTGAGCGTGACCACTGGCGTTACCGCCAGGCTCAGCACTAACAGATTCAGCGCTGCTCGACCAAGGTGCTGCTCGACAAACTGGATGGGATTGACGGTCAGATCATCAAAAGCCCACAGGTAAGCTAACTGCAATAACGCAAACAATCCGACGAAGTGAACCCCGATTCGCAGCCAATCCGTCTGGGTTCTTCGACTGAGGCGCGCCCTATCAGTTGATTTTGATGATACGATGGATACTCGGTTCATTTATGACCTAATAAAACACAGATAAATCCATCCCCTCATAAAGCTGCGCCACCTCTTCGCCGTAGCCATTGAACATCAGCGTTTCGCGCCGTCTGAATTCCCCAATGCGCCGCTCGGTGCGCTGGCTCCAGCGCGGATGATCCACTTCTGGGTTCACATTGGCGTAGAAGCCATACTCGTTGGGAGCGATGTCGCTCCACAGCGTTCGGGGTTGTTCAGACACCAATTCTATCTTGACCACCGCCTTGATGGACTTAAACCCATATTTCCAGGGAACCACCAGGCGGATGCCGCCCCCATTTTGGGGAGGCAGCTCGCCGCCGTACAACCCTGTTGCCAACATCGTCAGGTTGTGCATGGCTTCGTCAAGGCGCAGCCCTTCCTGGTAAGGCCAGGGATAGAAGGGTTGCTTCTGACCGGGCATCTCTTCCGGCTTGAATACCGACTCAAAGCGCACGTATCTGGCGTCTGAAGTCGGCTCCACCTCGCTGAGCAGCCTGGCAAGCGGAAATCCCAGCCAGGGTATTACCATGCTCCAGGCTTCAACGCAGCGCAAACGGTAAATGCGCTCTTCTGGAGGAAATTTTTTGATCAATTCATCAACGCTATACTTGTGCGGTTTGTTCACCAGCCCATAGACCTCGATTTCCCAGGGTGATGTCGGGAAATCTTTCGCCAAAGAAGCCACCCCTTCTTTAGACGTGGTGAACTCATAATAATTGTTGTAGTTGGTTATTTCATTAAAAGTGTTCACCAGATCACCCAGTTCGTCCGTCAAGGCTGAGGTGACAGGTTGGGTCACCATTTCAGTCGCTGGCGCTGTCCCACAGGCGGCAAGCGCGATACCCCCGGCTGTTAAACCAGCGATTTTCATAAACTCTCTTCTGGACAAATAGACATGTTTTGGAGTAATTTCGGACGATGTAATTGATTCGCTTTTCATCGGTGATATCCTTGTGATACATGACTCAATAAACAGAGCGAAGCGCAGGGACGAACATAATTAAATTCAATATCAGGCAAGATGTACACTAAATCTATCTCAATATTCGACAAATCCGATTTTAATCGGCATATATTATAGATGTCTTAAGCCCAGAGAAATAGAACATTAACTTTCGGGCAAAGTCACTTTGAATTGGGTTAAACCATCGAACGGGATTTCAACCTGAAAATCGCCTCACCCGGCTTGATTTTCTATAAGTATCTGTTTGTTCCATTTCCATATCCCCCTCCCATCTTGCCGATTCCTGCTTTT
>JBBIPD010000184.1:0-6550 GCA_037443025.1 Chloroflexota bacterium | reverse complement strand
AACTTCGGCGGCGAGCTGATGTCGCATGGCTGTATCAACGCTGCCCCCGAAGACGCCAAATGGATTTTCCGTTGGACAGATCCGCCCGTGTTATCCGATCCGGGCGATTTATACAGTAAAGATACAGACATCCCTCCCACCCGGGTGCAAGTATTGGAAGGGTGAGAGATGATTTTGGAGGTTCTCCGGGTATGAATGTTGCGAACATTGGTTTGGGGCTGGCTTTTCTGGCTGGATTGGCGTCGTTCCTTTCGCCGTGCGTCTTTTCGCTCGTGCCGGCGTATATTGGCTATCTGGGCGGCAGAACTGTCGCCGCCGCTCAGGCGGATGCCCGATCCAACCGCTGGACAGCATTTTCGCATGGCATTGCCTTTGTGGCTGGCTTCAGTCTGATTTTTATCCTGCTCGGCGCGGCGGCTTCGGCGTTAGGCAGCCTCCTCTATGAGGCGCGGGATTGGATCGCCAAGATTGGCGGGATTGTAGTGGTGGTCTTTGGCTTACATCTGACCGGCATCTTGCGCATCCCGTTCCTCGAGTACGATTTGCGCCCCCAGAGCGCTCCCGATCGCAATCGGGGTTACGTCGCATCTGCCCTGATGGGGGTTTTCTTCTCGGCGGGCTGGTCGCCCTGTGTGGGACCTGTGCTGGGGGCAATCCTCACCCTGGCGATCAATGGCGGCTCAATCTCCCAGGGGGTGAGCTTGCTCACCGCCTACTCCGCCGGGCTGGCAATCCCTTTCCTTCTCGCCGCGCTGGGGATCGGTTGGGTTACCACCATTTTGCGCCGCTATAATAAGGTTATGCGCTACGCCGAGATTGTGATGGGTGTGCTGCTGATTGTCGTTGGGGCGATGTTGTTCATGGGCACTTTCCAACAATTATCCCGCTACGGCTTTTTTGTGGATTTAGGGTTATAGCTGAACTGAGTCGAGGCTGTGATGGTGGCTGACAGGTGGAGAAAATGGGCGCTCCTGATTGGCGCTGGACTGCTTTTGGGTGTGGGTCTGGGATTGGTGATCTTGTTCGGTTTTGATTATGCCCGGGGGTCATCTTCCGAAAATGAAAACGCCCCCGAGGCGGTAGAAGTGGGCAAACCCGCCCCAGATTTTGAACTGCAGAATATCCAGGGCGAGACGGTGCGTCTGAGCGATTACCGCGGCAAACCGGTGCTGGTCAATTTCTGGGCGACCTGGTGCGCTCCCTGCAAGTTGGAGATGCCCAATTTTCAGAAGTACTACGCCAAATATCCGGGTCAATTTGAGATATTGGCGATTGAATACGGCGAGCCGCAAGACACCGTGGAGCGTTTTGTGGAAGATATGGGGCTGACTTTCCAAATCCTGTCCGATCCGGATGCCAAAGTGCACGCCCTCTACCGTTTTCTTGGCTACCCCACTTCTTATGTGATCGATTCCGGAGGGGTTTTGCGTTTTCAACATGTTGGGCTGATGAACGAAAGCGCCCTCGATAAATATCTGACCGAGGTGGGGGCAATCCCATGATTGATGTGATTCTTTATAGCCGTGAGGATTGTCATCTCTGCGAGCAGGCGCGCCAGGACCTGGAGGATTTGCAGCCTGACCTGCCCCATCGCCTGACCGTGATAGATGTGGATAGCACACCCGAGCTGCGCCAGCGCTTCGGCTTCGAAGTCCCGGTGGTCGAGGTCGGTCCTTACCGCCTGAAAGCTCCCTTTGGTCGTCAGGAGCTGCGGATGACCCTCGGCGCTGCCCATGACCGCCAGCGGCACATCCAGGAGCTGGATGAATCCCCCGGCACCGGTCTCTCGACTCAATGGACCGCCGCCGACCGTTTCACCCATTGGTTTTCCAATCATTATGTCGGCGTTTTGAACGTCCTGGTGTTGGTGTATCTGCTTTTGCCTGTTCTGGCGCCGGCTCTGATGAAGGCTGGTTATGAGCGTCCAGCAAGCCTCATTTATAGGGGTTACAGCCTGGTTTGCCATCAATTGGCGTTTCGTTCGTTCTTCCTCTTTGGCGAGCAGGTGGTTTATCCGCGGCAGGCTGCCGGCGTGCCTGGGCTGCTGACCTACAACCAGGCGACCGGCTTCGGAGAGGATAACACCGTCGAAAACCTGAACCAGGCTCGCTCTTTTATCGGCAACCCTGTGGTGGGTTATAAAATCGCCCTGTGTGAGCGCGATATGGCGATTTACAGCGGCATCCTTGCCTTTGGGTTGGTGTTTGCACTGGTCAGGCGGCGGATACCCGGTATACCCTGGTATTTTTGGCTGCTGCTGGGCATCTTACCCGTCGGTCTGGACGGCGTCAGCCAGTTGGTCAGCCAGCCCCCTCTGAATTTATTGCCTTTCCGTGAGAGCACCCCCATCCTGCGGGTTTTAACCGGTTTCTTGTTCGGTTTCAGCACCGCCTGGTTCGGGTACCCCATGGTGGAGGAGACCATGGGGGAATCGCGCCAGATCATGGCGCGCAAACTGGAGCGCATCAAACGCCTGCAAGCCCAGGCGAATAAAGCCACTCCTGCCGCGAGTTAGACCTGCAGATTGAGACAGGTTTGCCAGTTTGGCTCGATTTTTCGGGTAGATTGTCATAGAATCAGTATATGCCCTTCCACCAGCAGGATGAAATCCGCTATTATACGTTCGACATCTTTGACAGCGCCGCTGTCAATCATGGGATTTTGACCCGTCATGGAGGCGTCAGCCCGACCCCCTGGGCGGCGCTCAACGTGGGCGGCACGGTGGGGGATGACCCGCAACGGGTGAAAGAGAACCGCCGTCGTGCTCTGAACGCCCTCGGTCGGGAAGTCGAGAGCATCTACGATGTGTATCAGGTTCACAGCGCAGAGGTTGTCTGCGCCGACGCCCCGCGCCCCCCGGAGCAGGTCCATCTCAAGGCGGATGCTATCTTCACCGACAACCCGCGGGTGACGTTGTTCATGCGTTTTGCAGATTGCGTCCCCATCCTGCTTCACGACCCGGTGCATCAGATTGTCGGGTTGGTGCATGCGGGCTGGATGGGCACAGTGCGCCGCACCGTGCTGGAGGGCGTTCGGGCGATGCAGGCGGAATATGGGACTCGAGCGGCGGATATTTTAGCCGGCATCGGTCCTTCTATCTGCCCTGACCATTACGAAATTGGCGAGGATGTGGCTGAGCAGGTGCGCCGGGTCTTTGGGGAAGATGCGGGTGGTTTGTTATCCAATCTCAACGGCTCGATTCATCTCGATTTATGGGAGGCGAACCGCTTGCTGTTGATGTCCGCCGGCGTGCGCGAAATCGAGGTCTCTCGCCTCTGCACCGCCTGCCATGTGGAAGACTGGTATTCGCACCGGGCGGAGAAGGGGCGTACCGGTCGTTTTGGGGCGCTCATCAACCTGAAAGGTTGAGGCGGGATGGTTACGGCTCTTTCTTTAGAATCGATTCGGGATAACCTGGAATGGGTTCAAGAACGTATCATCAAAGCGGCGCAGTCCGTCGGGCGCAGCGCTGACTCGATTACCCTGGTGGTGGTGACCAAGGGTCATACGCTGGAGCGAGTGCGGGCAGTGGTGGAGGCAGGGGCGCGCCGGCTGGGGGAAAATTACGTCGAGGAAGCCCTGGATAAAATCGCCTCTCTGCAGGGCGGGATTGGTGTAGAATGGCATATGATCGGGCATATTCAGAGCCGTAAAGCCAAACCGGTGTGCGTGCATTTCGATTACGTCCACTCTCTGGATAGCCTCAAGCTGGCGACTCGTCTGAATCGCTTCGCCGAAGAGCTGGGGAAACGCCTGCCGGTCCTTTTAGAGTGCAATGTCAGCGGCGAGCAGAGCAAGTTCGGCTTTCCGGTTTGGGAAGAGAGCCTCTGGGAAGCCTTCTTTGATCAGGCTGCTCAAATTGCCTCGTTGGCTCATCTGGATGTGCGCGGGCTGATGACCATGGCGCCGTACTTTGAAGACTCAGAGCTGGCAAGACCATATTTCCGGCGTCTGGCTCGCTTGAGGGATGCGCTCTCTGCCAGAGCGCCTCAGTCGCAGTGGAGCGAACTTTCGATGGGGATGAGCGGGGATTTTGAAACGGCGATTCAGGAGGGCGCGACGATCGTGCGCATTGGGCAGGCGATATTAGGTGCTCGCCCCGCCTGAGAATTGGAGGTGCAAGACATGGCTTTATTAATCTTCCTGATCAACCTTTTTTCACAGCTTGTCACCCTGCTGGTGATTGCCCAGGCGATCATGTCCTTTTTCGTCTCCCCATACCACCCTGTACGGCAGACGCTGGATAATTTGCTGGAGCCGTTTTATGCTCCCATCCGCCGCATCTTACCTCCGGTGGGGATGCTCGATTTCAGCCCGCTGGTGCTGATTATCCTGGTGCAAATTGTCTCCCGACTGTTAATTGGTCTTCTCACCCAGCTCTAGAGGGAGGTGGAAAGATGCCGAAGCGAAGGTATGCGTTGCATGGTGGTCAAAAAGGCTCAGCCCTGGCAATCCGGGTGACGCCGCGCGCGAGCAGAAACGAAATCTCCGAAATACTCAGCGATGGCACGGTGAAGATTCGCCTCACCGCGCCGCCGGTGGAGGGAAAAGCCAACGCGGCTCTGATTGCATTTTTAGCCGAAGTGATTGGCGTACCCCAATCCAAGATTGAAATCGTGGCTGGCGAAACCGGACGGGATAAGCTGGTTTCGATTTTGGATACCGACCCGAACACGGTCCATCAGCGCATCTTGCAGCATCTCAGTTGAAGTTTGCTCTGCGGGGCTTATGCTAGGCTTGCCAGAACGGATTCCGGGGTAGGAACAGGGATTCCGGCGGCAGCCATGTGCCACAGGGTATTGAAGCAGGCGTCCTGTATCTCCCCCTGATTGTTCAACATCACCTGATATATTGAAGGGATTGCCAGTTCATCGCCATATTGGCGCAGGTAATCCAGAGCCGCCAGCGTCTGGTCGGCATTGCCCTCTCTCAGGGCGCGCAGGAGAAGCTCCGTGGCGGGTCTGCCGGGCGAGACGCCAATGCCGGTTTCTCCAGCGTAGGCGATCAGCCAGGGCGTTTCTGTCAGGGGAGGAAGGGGCTTCGGCAGGTAAGGATTGGGTCGCGCCAGCAACTCCAGGGCATGGTTGGCGGCGTTCTTCACCAGCCACTCCTCCTCTTCGAGCTGAATTTTCTCCAGCAGTTCAATCGCCCAGCTTTCGCCCACCCGTTTCAATCCATACATCACCGCCCGGCGCACCAGGATATCCTCAATCGCAGCGCCTTCGCGTAAGGTGGGATAGCCTTCTTCGGGATGATTCGCTAGGGCTTCTGCAGCCGCTTTGCGCAATTCATCATTGTTGATAAAGAGCGCATCCGCCACCGCCTCCAGCGCGGGACGGTTGCCAATTGCTGCCAATCCCAGGCAGGCGGCGCGCTGCACATTTATGTTTGAATCGGAGAGCAACTCTGTAACATCGGCGATGATCCGGTCAGCGCTCGCCTTATCTGCCGCCACCCGGTCGTCGAAATACAAGCCTGCCCCCAGCGCGGCTAACTGGCGCTGTTCTGGATAGAGAGAGATGCTTAATTGGTGCAGCAAGGTCGGAACGCCGGGAGCGCCTGAGACCGCGATGGCGGCAATGCATCGGGCGCGCAATCCAAAGGGCTGTTTGACGTCCTGCAGGATGCCCGCCAGACGGCGCAGCACTTCAGCCCGCCAGGGAGCGTTGCCTTCCGCCAATGCCAGCCAGCGCCCCAGGGTGAAAAGATGGCGGTGCAATGGGGCTTTATCCGCTTTGAGGTATTTTTCAACCACTCTGGTGAGGGGGCTGCCCAGAGCGACGGCAAAGCCGAGAGCGCAGGCGCGGGTATCCCAACCCGGTATTGCCGTCCACTCGTCGCTGGCGGCGAGCGCATCTATGCCGACCAGTTCATTCAGGGCGCAACCAGCCAGATAGGCGCAAATAAGCGGGTGGTTGAGTTTTAATTTCCCGTTTGCCTGGGAGAGAAGCAATCCGTTTTCCAGGAGCAGGGGGAGATGGGCGTCGTTGATCTTTCCATCTAACTTTAACGCTGGCGCAGGCTCGATTTGTGTTACCGAAGCCTCCTCCGTTGCTCCTTCCAGGGTTTTGGGGACGGCGACCTTTGGGGATTCCCGGTTGAAGGCAGGCGTAGCAGACATGATTGTCCGCAAGGCAATTTGTTCCAGCGTCTGCCGCGCTTCGGGAACTGGCTGCAGGTCCTTGTCGAACACCATCCGCCGCAAGTAGGCTTCGATGGCGTGGGTGATTTTTGCGCCGAGCTGGTCGCCCGCATAAGCTGCCCAGGTTTTCAGAGTGACCTCCAGCGGCGTCGCGGGAGCGGTGTCGCCAAGCAGCCAGGCGTTTAGCAAATCGGGGTCATCCGAGGGCTGGTTGGGGTTTTGGACGGTCTCTTTCCACATCTGGCTCCAACGTTGGATGAACGCCGTCCTTTCCGCTCTGTCCCAACCTGCCATCGCCAGGGGGACGCAGCCAAGCTGCGCCAGACCGTCGTAATACTCCAGGGAGGCGGTTGCCACCAGGCGCATTGCCGGATAATGCTCTTTGAGCTGGCGTAGGTAATCGCAGAT
>JBBIPD010000183.1:0-6567 GCA_037443025.1 Chloroflexota bacterium | reverse complement strand
CCAATCAGGGCTTGCAAGCCGCGCAGCGCCAGACAGTTTACAATCCGTGCAGCTCGGTTGAACAGAGCGCTCAGCCAACCGCCATCGTTTTCACCACTGCGACCGCCCGTCAATTTGCGAAAAAGCCGGGTTTCAGCCAGCATCACCCAGGCGAGGACCTCCCCTGCCCGGCGCCAGGCGCGAGTATCCAGGCGCATTTGTCGCTCGCCGCGCCTGACCGCCAGCACCCGACCGAGAAGCTCCCCTGCAGCAATCTGGGGGTCAAGACCACTCACATAATCGCCTTTTGTCACCAGAGCGCGCCCGCTCTCCCCGTCCAAAATCTGGAGCACCCGATGGGCGATCAACCCGTCGGGGCGCTGAAACACCACAATATCGCCCCGGCGGATGTCCCGGTCTCCATGCGCCAGCAGCAGATGGTCGCCATCGCGCAGCAGGGGCAACATGCTCATCCCCCGCACCGGCAGATAATGCGCCTCCCCAGCCTGCCCCCACAGCTCCAGCGCCGCTTTGAGGGCGTCTGGAGGGAGGGGGGCAGGCAACTCTATGGACTTATCATCGTCCTTTTTCATCAACTATTGCCTAACAGCTCACTTCTATCCTGATTGAAGGCAGATAGACTAGCGTTGAATCACCGATGTCTGGCTGCCGCCAGGGTTGGAGTAGACCTCCTCGCTCCCCTTGATCAGGCGACCCTGGTAATTGCGGCTATCGGCGAAGGCGCGCCAGCCGCTGAGCACAAACGGCGCCGGTCCATCCGCCTCCAGCCATTCTCCATTGTATTTTCGGGCAATATGCACATGCTTCCCCGTTACTCGTCCCCCCTCGCAGGAGGGATGACCCAGTGGGTCGCCCAGGTCCACCCGAGTACCAGCGGAAATCAAATCCTTCTCGGCAAGATGAAAATACACCAGCACCCAGCCGGTTTGTTCCAAACCATCTCCATCAAGGTCGAGAATCACCGTGTTCCGCTCAGAGCGGGCGATTACGCCAGGCGCCGCCGCAGTCGCCCAACGACTCGAGACGGCGCACACCGCCTCGCCGGTCACCGGCGAGAAGTCCAGAGCGCCGCGTGGCGTGCCTGTATCCCATGCCTGATGCGGTCCGGCGGTAAAGCTCCAACGCTCGCCCGCCGAAAACGGCAATTCTAAGGCAGGTTGGGTCAGGTCCGGCGGCAGCAGCCATCCCAACCCGGCGTCGCGCTCCCAGAAATCGCCAAACATCTTGCGGTAGAGTGCAAGAAATCCATCGGGGGCGTACAGGGCAGTCTCCCAATCCTCTCTGCGGTAAAACTTCGAGAAGAGATTCCCCAGGGCAACGCTGCCCGGATTGAGCGCTGGATGGATGCGATAGGTTTTTTGGTCAGGGAATTTCAGAGCGAGCCGATTGCCCAGGCGCCAACCATAGTAACCCAGGTTAAGCTGGGTGGGGGTCATTTGGAGTTGCTGGTACAAACCGTGCCGATTTGGGTCATAAAACCCTATTGGGTGGTCCTTTTCGGCAGGGGTGGACGGATAACCCGATACCCACCCGGAGCGATATTCCAAAAACGCCAGCAGCAGGCGCGGATTGAGCGAAGCCTGGGCAGCAATTCGGCGCACCACCTCAACCCCCGAAACCACTTCGCCATCCAGGGTTTCGGTATAGACGCTCAAAAAGCCGCCAGCCCCAAAGATGTACGCCTCTAAATCAAAATCTGCGGCAGTGGGGGAATAGACCACCTCGCTATCTGGAAGGATGACCTCAGAGGATAATACGACATCCAAGACCCAGGGGATTTGCAACACCTGTCCTGGCGTGAGATAACCGGTTTGCGGTAGAAAATCAACCGAAGTAATCTGCGCCGGTTCCACGCCAAAACGGGCTGCCACCGTCGTCAGAGTATCGCCCGACTGAGCCATGTAGGTGTAGACCCCGTCCAAAAGTCCGGCGGCAAGGGTTGGTGTGGGAAAAAGCGACCCTGGGTTTGCGGGTGTTACCGTGCCCAAAGTGGCTGTTGCCGTTTCAGCGGGATTTTGCGCCTCCTGCGCAGGACCAGCCTGGAGGGTCTGGCGCAGCTCCTGCCCGCCAGGGATTGGGGAAGACTGCTCCGGTCTCGGAAAGTTACAGGCTAGCGCCGGCATCACCCATAAACAGAAAAGGACAAAAATCAGCCTGGAAAGCCTCATCGTCTCTGATTTTACCAAAGGTGTTCCAGGCTGAAAGTCAAATTGTCCACGCCTACAAACTGAAGTGTTTACGATACCAGGCGATTGTCCTGCGGACAGCTTCCCGGTGAGGTGTGGCGTGATCGCCAAACGCCCGGCTGAATTTGCTATGATCCACAATAAAGGGCTTTTCAAACTCGTACATCATCTCGACCGATTCGCGCGCCTCAGGGATAAACAACCCACCCAGACTCATCATCAGCTTTCCCATTCCCTTCATCTTGGGCGGCTTGCCAATCTCTTCGAAGAAGAGGGTCATCAGCTCGCGCTGAGTCAGCGTTGGCGGGTTGGGCACATGCCAGACCTGCCCCAGTGCCTCCTCCCGCTCCCCCAAAATCACCAGGGCTTTGCCAAAATCATCAATGTAGGTGTAGGTGTGAGGGATATCCAGCCTGCCCACCAACGAGGCGGTCTTCCCTTGCAGCGCAGGCAGAATCGCCCTCTCGCCCAGGGTGGAGTCGAGCACGCCCGGACCATAAAAGTCCGAACCCCGTCCGATCGCCGCCCGCACCACACCCTGGCGATGCGCCTCCAGCACCGCCTCTGCCATAGCTTTTCGGGTTTTGCCTTTGCGGGTTCGGACTAAGTTGGGCAATTCCTCGTGGATTGGTCCCTCCACCTCGCCATACATATACAGGTTGTCTCCAACAATAAACTTCGCCCCAACGCTTGCAGCTCCTTCCAGAATGCTGGCTTGCAAGGCTGGGAATTTCTCTTCCCATTCATAATAAGGCGGCTGAGCGCATTGATAAACCACCCCAGCCCCCTGGCAGAGCTGGCGGGTGATCTCGGGATTGTAAGCATCCCCAGCAATCACGCTAACCTCAGGTGGCACATCCGAAGGGGCTTTCCCGCTGCGGTTGACCATGACCACCTTTTCACCGCGCCGTACAAGTTCTCTCATCACCGAAAGACCCAACGGACCGGTTCCAAATATCAGGTGAAATTTGTCTTCAGACATCAACATAACTCCTTTGTGTTTTTCAATATTAGATTGGTATCATCACAGAATAGATTTTCAAAATAACCAGCAGATTTCTCATCTCAGATAAGCGCCAGTAATACCGGTATCAAGCCCTCATTCCTAACCTTTTGTGAAATGCGCGTATCTCATACGCATATAAAGCTCCCACATCGCCCACCACCGGCTGCAGATGATGAAACAATTCCAGCATCACCAGACCGTGAATGCGCGCCCAACCAACCATCAACAGGCAAACCAGCTCGTCCGGGGCTTCAATACCAGAGGTCTCATGCCAGGTTTTCAGATAACCCCGAATGGATTGAGGCGCGGGTTGATATTCCTCGGGCAGAGTCATTTCGCCCGTCTTCAATGCCTCGGTATATAACTCAAATAAACCCAAAAATGGACGGCGAGCTAATGGACCGGTGACCTCAACAGGGGCTTCGTAGCCCGGAATAGGGTTCCCATAAATCAATTGAAAATCCACCGGATGCTCAATAGCCCATTGTCGGTAAGCAAAAAGGATTGCCTCGATTTTCGTGACGCAGTTCGCTGGAGAAGCGTTTGCCCTGGCAGTCTCCATACTGTTCGCCAAATCTTCGAAGGCGTCAACGATCAACACAGTGATCAAATCATCCAAACTTGGGTAGTAGTTGTAAATTGCGGGAGCGGTGATATTTAATTCGCGTCCTATCGCTCGCAGAGAAAGCCCGGCAGTGCCATATTGGCTCATCTGGTTACGCGCCACAGATTTAATCTCCTCAGCGATTTCCTTACGCACCTGTTCGCGTCGCGGTCTAGCCATTTAAACCTCCATAATAAAATAAACACTGTAAATTTACAGTGTTTATTTTATTATACAGTGTTTATTTTGTCAAGGGAATTGCTATGTGATTGGCTGAAAGAATCTTTACTTGAAAACTTGATTTATACAGCCAATCACTTAAGCAATTCGCCGCAGGCAACAACCCGATTTGTCAAATTACCTTCGGCGAATTGCATAGAATTAACCCGACAACTTTTCCAGGCGCGATTTGAGGCTGATTTTAAGATGTTCCAACCAACCATCCCCCCTGAGCAGAGAGCGCAGGGAGCCTTCTGCAAGTTGTTTTTGGGCAATTTCGTAACCTTTGGCAATCAATGATGGCGCGCGCTCGAAATCCCACAAAGCCACATGCTCATCTGCCAGCAAATCCAGACGGTGGACTCGAACTCCTTTTGCCTCCGCCAGGGCGAGTTCAAGGGACAACTGGCGCTGCTCGATGATGTTGAACAGTTTTCCGACGAAGGGTCCGAAACCGCTGGCTTCACCGATTGCGTCGCGGAAGTCCATCAAGCTCATTGCAATGACTTCTCTTGCCCCGCCTTTCATTGCAGCCTCAATCGGCAGGTTGCTCCCCCCCCCGCCATCCATGAGCAGCCGATCCTGAAACTGGAGGGGTTGAATCCAGGGCGGGAGAGCTGTTGACGCCAGCAACGCCTCCAGAACCCTATCCTCCGGCTGCAGACCGTAATAGACCGGCGCTCCCCGATTGAGGTCCGCGGCGACGATAATCAGACGCACAGGATTCAAATCGCCAAAGCGTAAATCGGGGCTTAAACCATGTTCGGTGAAGAACTCCTGCATGCGATGGAAGGTGCGCTCAATGGGTCGGTTAAACAACGCCCTTACCGTCAGCCAGAGATAATTCGAGGGCATCAAATTTTCCTGAGAAGCGTCATTCCAGGCGCTAATCAGGCGATTAATCCCCTCCAGATTGACTCCGTGCAATGCCAGATAGGCGGCATTCACCGCCCCAATCGAAGTCCCGACCAGCAAACCCGGCTGCAAGCCAGCCTCGAGCAGAGCTTTCATCGCCCCAACCTGAAGGGCGCCCCGCGCCCCGCCCCCGCTCAGAACAAATGCCAATCGCTTGTTCATGAATGCTCTCCTTAGAAAACCTGCCCCATCTGATCAAGATATGACAATCAACACTGGCGTATGACACTTGCCTGAGGGATAATCCCGTATATAGTTTAATATATTTCTGTTGAGTATAGGGTTATCTCCATACATAACTCAGAAAATCCCGAATCCAAATACCCGTCATAGACTCTCGTTTCCGAGTCGCCTTAAAAAAGGAGAGCCAACATGCATCAAAGCAAGAAAAGACCCTTATTCGAGAAGTTGCTCTCCCCCTCAACCCGCCAATTTATCCACGAAGGACGGCAGACGCCCGGTTATTCGCTTTACGACTGGCTACATGGATATATCTACGCCCGTTTTCCATACCTTTATATCGGCATTGGCACTGGCGAACATCCCCTGGCGAAATCTCTCAAACCGGTTGTCGCAAGTATATTGCGCCTTTTGCCGAAGAAAAAGACATCCAACCCGACCGGCGCTCTCGTCCACAGCGTCAGAGATGCCACACACACCGTCGCCGATGGCTATCACGGCAAGGTTGTCCCGCTGGCTGCCGCCGAACAACTGGTGACAGTCGCCCACAAGCTCACCCTCAACGAACCCCTGCGTCTTCCCAATCTCGAACACATCATCCCCTATGTGCGAGCCAGGGATATCATCCTGCATAACCCAGACCATATCATCGCTCTGGATTGCCCCTGTCGCTCCAGCCGTCAGAATCCATGCCTTCCCTTAGATGTCTGCCTGATCATCGGAGAGCCTTTTGCCAGCTTTGTCGCCGAGCACCACCCCAACCGTTCGCGCTGGATTACCCCCCAGGAAGCAGTTGATATCCTCAAAGCCGAGGACGACCGCGGGCATGTTCATCATGCTTTCTTCAAAGACGCCATGTTAGGACGTTTTTACGCTATCTGCAACTGTTGCGCCTGCTGCTGCGGGGCAATGCAAGCCCAACGACGTGGAACGCCCATGCTCACCTCATCCGGCTATGTGTCTCAGGTGGACGACGAGTTATGCCTGGGTTGCGGCAACTGCGCCGAATTCTGCCAGTTTGGAGCATTATCGCTGCTCGATGGTCAGGCTCATGTTGATGAGAGCAAATGCATGGGCTGCGGGGTTTGCCTGGCGCATTGCGAGCAAGGCGCGCTCAGCCTGCGCCGGGAAACCTCTAAAGGCGAGCCGCTGGAGATATTCAATTTGATGAGCGCATTGGAACAATAGACAGGGATAAAAAATAAGTGCTCACATCTGCAAGCACTTATTCCAGCGGGGAGGACAGGATTCGAACCTGCGGCTGAGGTTTTAGCCCCAGCAACCGCTTAGCAGGCGGCCCCAATCGACCACTCTGGCACCTCCCCATACTATAACCCGGCGCTTCAGGCTGATTGGCGGAAGCGGACTCACGCTCGCAAACGCCAACCCCGCCCTGTCCAGCTAACTGGCGGAGGGAGAGGGATTCGAACCCCCGGTGGGTGCAACCCCACAGCTGT
>JBBIPD010000182.1:0-6567 GCA_037443025.1 Chloroflexota bacterium | reverse complement strand
ACCGCACGAATATCTATGGCAACCTGGTCATCCTGGAACACCAGCTGCCTGGCATCGGCGAGCTAGTCTATACCCTTTACGCCCACCTCTCCGAGGTATTGGTGAGAGCAGGGGATAAAGTGGAAGCCGGGCAAGAGATTGGCAAAGTGGGGATGACCGGAAACGTGGGCGGAAGCACCCTGCATTTCGAGGTGCGGCTGGGTGAAAACAGCCCGGATGCAACCCGTAATCCCGAACTGTGGCTTGCGCCCCTCCCGGACAAGGGCGGTGAGCTCAGCGGCGCGCTGGCAGGCAGTATCCAGGACGCGGACGGAAATTATATCCAGATGGGCAATATCGTCCTGGAGTTACTGGGGGGAGCTGGTCAACCCGCCCTGGATCAGGTCTATATCAAGACCTATTCGGACAAGAAAATGCGGGGGCGCGCCCCCTGGGGAGAAAGCTTTGCAGTCAGCGAGTTGCCCCCTGGCAAATACCAGGTCTCGTTCTGGTTAGGGGGAATGCAGCAGCGATTGGTGGACGTTCAGCCGGGGAAGTTGACGGTGGTCAGGTTCAGCATCAAGTAGAAGCAGGACAACAAAGGGATTGCGCTGCGTTTTTCCCTTATAATAACCCCTATGAGTCGTTACTACCACGCGGTGCGCAATCCCGTCCGCAGACCGGGAGCGGAACATTTCCTGCTCATCATGCTCCTGAGCTTTGCCTTCTCGGTATCAGCCACCAGGCTGTTCCTGGAGATCACCGGTTACCCACAGCTTGGTGGCGGAGGGTTGCATATCGCCCATCTGCTTTGGGGTGGATTGTTGCTTTTTATCGCGGCATTGCTGCCGCTTATCTTTGCTAATCGCTGGGTCTATAGAGTTGTTGCGATTCTATCCGGCTTGGGAATCGGCTTGTTCATTGACGAGGTGGGCAAATTTATCACCCAGAACAACGATTATTTCCACCCCGCGGCTGCGCCGATTGTATATGCCTTCTTCCTCATCTGTGTCCTGATCTATCTCCAATTCAGTCGCCCGATTGCCCGCGATGGACGGGCAGAACTCTACACCGCCCTGGAGATGATGGAAGACATCCTGGATCACGATCTCGACCCAGTCGAGAAAGCCGAAATAGAGGCGCGGCTGCGCTTCGCAATGGAGCAAGAAGACCAGCCCGAGCTGGCTCATTTTGCGAAAAATTTGATGGAATACTTTGCTCAGGACAAACTCTATCTGGCTCCCTATACCCCCCACCGCTTGAAAAAGATCGAAACCGGGCTTCGCGCCCTGGAAGAGCGCCTCCTGAACCGGGCGCGCTTCCGAACCATCCTGGTCGTCAGCATCGGCGCCCTGGGACTCGTTTCCATCATCGTTCCCACCCAGGCGCTTTTGACCCAGACCCGGCTGGAAGTAGTCGCCAGTTCATTGAACCCAATCTTGCAAAACGCGAGCCGCAACGCCCTCATCCTGTTCGTTCGTCTGCAGATTCTCCAGGGATTAACCGGAGCGATATTGGTGATTGGAGCGATCTTACTCGCTGCCAGGCGTGAGCGACTTGGAATTAGCTTATGCTATTTTTCTCTGCTGGTCTATCTCACGGTCGTGGACTTGCTCCTCTTCTATTACAACCAGTTCTCCACCATCGTTTCAGCCTTTATCCAGTTTGTCTTACTCATGGGGGCGCTGTACTACCGGCAGCGATACCTCTCCAGCCGCGACCAAACCCCGGTTTTTGAGCCACAAGGCGACGATTAACCGCCCCAGCGCCTGATTGACAGGGGGAGACAAACCAGGCAGGGGAGAAAACCCCCCAGGCGATTCCATCAGCAGTCTCAAAATTGGTCTGGTAAAAATCCAGAGATGGGATACAATACCCTATCTGATGTATTTTGATTTATTTTGTCTGAATTGGGGAAATGAATCTCGATGTCACGCTCAAAAACGATTTTATTCATGCTTATTCTACTTGTCCTGACCGCCTGCCGCGCGAAAAGCCCGACGCCTGCCCCGGTCACCCCATCGCCATCTCCGGTCTCGCCCGCTGCCACTGCCACCCCCCAGCCATCAATCTCCGCCAGCCCAACCGCCCCGCCAATACAGATTGAACCGACCCCCACCCAGGAATCGGCAAAATCCATTCCAGGCAACCTCAACCCTGCCAGTTTGAATCCCACCCCGACAAGCCCACCAACCCAGGTTCCCCAGGCAACCTCCGGCAGCGTTGAGCCAACCCCCATCGCCAGCGCCACACAGGTCGAGTCCCCTGCCGAGGGGTGCCTGGAAAAAGCCGCTTTTTACGCGGATGTCACCGTACCTGACGACACCTTCTTTAAACAAGGGGAAGTTTTTACCAAGACCTGGCGCTTTCGCAACGAGGGCACCTGCACCTGGACGCCCGATTATCGGGTTGTCTTTCATAGCGGCGAAATCATGGATGCCCCTTTAGCCAATCCTTTTCCCTCCACCGTTCTCCCAGGCGAGCAGGTTGATATTTCGATTGAGATGAGAGCGCCCACGCGCGGCGGCTCTTATCAAAGCAACTGGGAATTCGAAGATCCCAACGGCGCCCGCTTTGGCACGGGCAGCGCCGCCAGTGACCTGTTTTGGGTGAGGATTGCGGTGCGCTTTCTAGACCAAAACGACCTCCCCCAACCCGACCCAGGCAACCAGCCAATACCACCTCCGTCGAGCGGTTGCAGCGCCCAGCAGAACACCCAGGTCGAGGCGCAAGTCCTGGAGCTTATCAACCAGGCGCGCCTCTCTAACGGGCTTTCACCCCTCATCTACAACGCGGCTTTATCCGCCGCAGCACTGACCCAAAGCACCGATATGGCATGCAACAACTTCGTCTCCCATACCGGGTCGAACGGCTCCAACTGGGCTGACCGTATCCGAGCCCAGGGATACGAGTACGCCACTTATCCCCTGGAGAACATCTATGTGGGCGACCCTCAATTTGGCGGCGATGCTCAGGGCGCGTTCACCTGGTGGATGAACAGCCAGGTGCACCGCGACAATATTCTGAACAGTGTGGTTACTGAGGCGGGCGTGGGGTATGTGTATAACCCCAACAGCGAGTATGGCGGTTATTTCACTGTGGATTTCGCCTTGCCCAGGTGAAGCACAATATAGGCGCCCACCACAACCCCCAAACTTATCGAGACAGTCTGCCTGCGGTTGGTTGACTTTTCCCCTCACTTCTTCTAAACTTAAGCTATGCTGGCTAGGGTTTATTCGTGCGCGGTGATAGGGTTGGAGGGGGTCATCGTCGAAGTCGAGGTGGACACCGCCGATGGACTGCCGGGCATGGCAATTGTCGGCTTGCCAGACGCCGCGGTGCAGGAAAGCCGTGAACGGGTGCAGGCTGCGATTAAAAACGCCGGTTTGCACTACCCGCGCAAGCGCCTGACGGTCAATCTCGCCCCAGCCTCGGTGCGTAAGGAAGGTCCCGCTTATGACCTGCCGATTGCGGTAGGCGTGCTGGTTGCCACGGGTCAAATCAGCCCGGAGAGCCTGGAAAAAGCCATGATCGTTGGCGAACTCTCCCTGGATGGACGCGTGCGCCACGCCCGTGGTGTGCTGCCGATGGCGGCTGTCGCTCGTCAGCAAGGCTTCGAGCGTATCTTCGTCCCCGAAAGCGACGCCGCCGAAGCGGCTCTGATACCCGACCTGGAAGTGATTCCGGTCATCACCCTGGCGGACCTGCAGGCGCATCTGGAAGGCATCCAATTGATCCCTCCTCAACCGCCCACGGCTGCGGAGGATATCCCCTGGCTGCCGCCAACCGATTTTAGCGAAATCAAAGGGCAGGAACATGTCAAGCGCGCCCTGGAAATAGCCGCCGCCGGAGGGCATCATGTGTTGATGATCGGTCCCCCTGGCGCGGGCAAGACGCTCCTGGCGCGCGCTGTCCCGGGGATTTTGCCGCGGATGAGCATCGAAGAAGCCCTGGACGTGACCCGGATTTACTCCGTCGCCGATTTACTCCCACCAGACGTGCCCCTCATCCGCAGCCGACCCTTCCGCGCCCCCCACCACACCATCTCGCACGCCGGGCTGGTGGGCGGCGGTAATTGGCCTCACCCCGGAGAGATTTCCCTGGCGCATCGAGGGGTGCTCTTCCTGGATGAACTGCCCGAGTTCGGATTGCGTGTGTTAGAGGTGATGCGTCAGCCCATCGAAGATAAATCGGTCACCATCAGCCGCGCCCAGGGTTCGCTGACGTTCCCCGCCAATTTTCAGCTCATCGCCGCGATGAATCCCTGCCCCTGCGGCTATTACGGCGACCCAATCAAGCCCTGCACCTGTTCCCCGGCAACCGTCACCAAGTACCAGAAACGCATCTCTGGTCCGCTGTTGGACCGGATTGATATCCACGTTGAGGTGCCGCGGGTGGATTATGAAAAGCTAAGCGACCAACGCCTGGGCGAACCTTCGGCGACGATCCAGGCGCGGGTGGAAGCAGCCCGCGCGCGCCAACGCAATCGGTTCGGCGACCTCGACATCGCCAGCAACGCCGACATGCGTCCAGCCGAGGTGCGCCAGTTTTGCCCTCTCGACGATGCCTGCCGCAACCTGATGCGCAGCGCAATGAATCAATTACATCTCTCAGCCCGCGCCTACCACCGCCTGCTCAAGCTATCGCGCACCATTGCCGACCTGGCTGGCTGCGAGGAGATCAAGCCCCAGCATCTGGCGGAGGCATTGCAATACCGACCCAAAGGAATGTTAGAGATACCATAACGCCAGGAGCATGGCTTTAGAGCTATCTCAATTGGAGACAACTCGCCTCCTGGGTTGAGTCGCCCGGCGAGCTTTTTATCCCGGATACGCCTCCAATCAACAAAAGAGGGAACGGCGTCTTGCCGTTCCCTCCTTCATGTCTTATGTCTGGCAAAGGTAGAGAGAATCGCCTCACTGCTGGATTAACGGCAGGTAGAGCGACTGGTCCAGGGAAATCTGGGTGACAAACGTCCCATCAGCATCCTGATAAACGTTCACCCAGACCATATCGCCCTTCTGGATGCCAGTCGGCGCGTCGATATCGGGATCAGCCCGGTATGAGACGCCATCCAGGATGATCTGATCACCGGCGGGGTCTTTCAACCAACCGCCAAAGCGACCGCGATAATTAAAGTGCCCATAACCAGGGGCAACGTGGGTCTTCAGGAGCTGAGCTGTGCGCTCGCCGGTGAGGGCGTCGTAGGTGAAATACACCTTGACATAAGCGCCGATAGCGAAATCACCATGGCGCGTCTCCAGGGTGGTGCTGGGCGTGACCGTGAAGGAGACCCCGCTCACTTGCCAGGTGCCGGTATAGCCGCCGGTGGGCATCATCTCCACCACGCCGAAGAGCTTGAATCTGGGGTCGCCAAACTTATCCTGGCAGTCTTCGGCTTCCTCGCCTTCCAGCTTGCGCAGCAACATTGCCCCGTTGGTGGGGTCATACTTTGCCTCGGCGCAACTGCCCACTGCCAACGGACCTTCTTCTTCCTCAAATCTGGTCTGCTGGGTTGCGGTGAAATTCACCCCTGCAAGCACCCAGGTGCCGGTTATCGTCCCGGTCGGCGGCATGGCATCCACCGTTGCATAAAGCTTACTGAGAGGGTTGAACTCAATAAAGTGACCCTCACATTCGCGGGGATTCTGGGTCTTCACGCTGGCGGCGTAATTCACGCCTTCATCGGTGAAGTATTTCACCTTGACGCATACCCCGGTCTCGAGCGGATAATGGTGGTGAACGCGAACTTCTGAAGAGGGAGAGGTCATAAAGGTCATGGACATGCCGGTGGTGTCGGTAATCACCCAGACGCCCACCAGGTCTTCGGGGAAGGTGACCACATACCCATAAGCCTGGTTGAAGGAGACCGGTCTGTAACACATGAAGATCTTCTCGCTGCGGATTTCATCTGCCATGTTGACGCCATCTACCACGCGATACTTGACGCTGGCGCAAGCGCCAACCGCCAGCGGTCCATGGCGGTCCTTGAGGCGGGTCTGCTCGGTGCTGATAAACTCGGTGCCGCTGATCACCCAGGTGCCCGAAAAGCCCGGCGTCCCATGCAGGGGCAGGTTCAGGGTGGGGGTGTAGCCTGCCGGTACCTGCTCAATCAACCCATAAAAGCGCTGCCTGACCTCGCCATCACCGCTGCATTTTTCGGTGTCTTCCATCTCAATGGAATAGGCAAGATAGCTGCCTGGGTCATAGCGCACTTTCACACAGGCTCCCACATAGAACGGACCGCCTTTCAGCTCAAAATGGGTGGCGGTTGTGGCAGTATAGACCACTCCACTAATCTGCCAGGGTCCAACCAGAAGCTCTGGGAAACTCTCCACAACGCCGTAGGTCTCTACCCCGGGCTTAGGATGATGTTCGGGGCTGTCAGGGGATTGAAGCACATCCCCCGCCTGCGCCGGGACAGCTATAACGAGAACTGCGATGAGGAATCCGAGAATCAAGGGTAATCCAAGCCAAATCATATTTCGTCTCATAGGAATCTCCTTCGATTTTTTAAAGTCTGATACCGTTTTATTTGATGACACACCCACTTATGTAAAAGAATGGAGCAGGTCATGCGAAACGCTC
>JBBIPD010000181.1:0-6600 GCA_037443025.1 Chloroflexota bacterium | reverse complement strand
AAGCCTGGTCTTTACTCCAGGCATGATGCCTCGACCGCTTATTAAACGCCAACTATTTTCCAGCGCATAAGATACGCCCGATTCGGAGGAGGAACTTTGAAACCTGATTCTGAAAGCAAAATACGAGTTCTCCTGGCAGACGATCATGTCGTCGTCCGTGCAGGTATTCGCCAGGTTCTGGAATACGCCAGGGATATTCAGGTAATCGCCGAAGCTGGAGACGGCATAGCGGCTCAGTCTTTAATCGAACAGCACCACCCGGATGTGGCTGTGCTGGATATCCAGATGCCCAAAGCCAGCGGCATCGATGTGACTCGCTGGGTGCGAACAAATGCTAAAGATGTTGGGGTTCTGGTGCTAACGGCATACGACGATGATCCCTACGTGACGGCAGTCCTGCAAGCCGGAGCAAACGGCTACGTTCTCAAAACTGCTTCACCAGAAGAGTTGATTCAGGCAGTGCGCGATGTCTACGAAGGCAAGTCCGTGCTGGATCCAGCGATCACCCAGAAATTGATGTCCCATTTCTTCAGCACTCCGATAACCCCAATTGTCGAGCCACTCACCGACCGTGAACTGGAGGTGCTCTCGCTTGCAGCTAAAGGCTTCACCAACAAAGCTATCGGGATGCAGTTGGGCATAAGCGACCGCACCGTTCAGGGTCATCTGGCGCATATCTTCGATAAGTTACAAGCCAGCAGCCGGACAGAAGCTGTCATGCGGGCTGTCTCATTGGGCTGGATCTCTCAAAACGTAGGCGCCATCTCCGAAGAATAGCGACTCTATGGCAATACCCCCAAAGAACATTCGGCTTATTATTTCTCCCTGGCGCGGGTTGATTTGGCAGTTGCTTGTCGTGACCATCTTGCCGCTGGCAGCGCTCACAGTCGTTATCGCGTTTGGCAGCCTGGCAATCCATCAGCGGGCGATGCGCGCCCTGGTAGGAGAGCGGGATGAACGCGCAGTCCGAACGGCAGCCGCTGCTCTCGAGGAACAGTTACGCCATCGTCAGGATGCCATGCGTGGGCTGGCGACGCTTGCTGATTACCTTGATTCTGAAAATTTATCTCAGATATTCACCAACTCAACCTACCTCCTGGACGATTTTGATATCGGGCTGGCATTATTTTCGACGGATGGTTCTCTGCGTC
Organism: Chloroflexota bacterium; assembly: GCA_037443025.1. Classification (GTDB taxonomy): domain Bacteria; phylum Chloroflexota; class Anaerolineae; order Anaerolineales; family UBA4823; genus JAQBDA01. Next base: position 5,449 of record JBBIPD010000181.1, on the reverse strand, counting down.
TCTCTACAGGCAACCAACAATTTTGGGCAAATCTAACAGAAGAGATTCCTGCTTTGATGGGCGATTTGCTTGAACAAAGTCATTCTGCAATTCTCATCTCAACCGATTCCTTGCCTCCTTATCAAAACCAAAAAGCGGTGCTCATTTTGGCGGTTTCACCCACCCGCTCTTGGGTTATCGCCGGGGCTTCTTCGGCAGCAGATTTAGTCCGGCATACCCTGACCAGCTTCTTTGCCAGCGAATCAGGTTCCTCAGTGGTTGTGGTAGACGCGGAGAGAGAGGTGCTCTACCAGAGTGGTTCGTTTGCTATCACTGAGAGTCTGGCGGCGTACCCCGGAGTAGCCGAGGCTTTGCGTGGCGAGAGCGGCGTTACCTACCGACAAGTGGATGATAGTGAACATGTAGTCACATACAGCCCAATCACCCCTGTGGGCTGGGCTTTGGTGCTGGAAGAACCCTGGGAGATGGTAGATACGCCCACCTTGCGCACAACTCAACTTGCCCCTTTGGTGCTGGTTCCTGTTCTCTTGCTGACGCTTTTGGCGTTATGGTTCGGGCTGCGCTGGATTGTTAAACCGCTGCAGGCTCTTGAAGCAAAAGCTACCAGGCTAGCCTGGGGAGATTTCAACGCCATTGAACAGCCTGTCGGGGGCATTGCCGAGATACGCCGCCTGCAATCGGAGCTGATCCATATGGCTCGTAAGCTCAGAACTGCTCAGCAAAGTCTGCACAGCTACATTGGCGCTATCACTGCCGGACAGGAAGAGGAGCGCAGGCGTCTGGCGCGTGAGCTACACGATGATACGATTCAGTCGCTGATCGCTCTCAAGCAAAGAGTTCAGCTCGCTCAACTTGCCGCAAAGAACAGCTCGTCAACCGAGTCGCTGGAAGAGGTTGTGTCGTTGACCGAAGAGGCTATCGAAAACGTCCGCCGCCAGACGCGCGCTTTACGCCCCATTTATCTGGAAGACCTCGGCTTGGTCACTGCGCTGGAGATGCTGACTCGTGAGACCAGCCAAACCGCGGGCATCCCGATTGAGTTCCAGAAACACGGAACCGAAATACGTCTGACGCCCACCGTCGAGCTGGCTCTTTATCGAATAGCACAGGAAGCGTTGAATAACGTCAGCCGGCACGCCCAGGCTTCTCAAGCCAATCTGATGATAACTTTCACCCCTCAGGAAATTATGATGCAGGTGAGCGACAACGGGACAGGCTTCGAGGTGCCTAACAGCCCGGCTGAATTTGCCCCGAGTGGGCACTTCGGTTTGTTGGGCTTGTATGAACGAGCCGAGTTGATCGGAGCCAGGCTGGTCATCCAATCCGCGCCCGGTCAGGGTAGTCAGATAACCGTCCTTGTGCCCCTAACTTGAGGTTATAGCCTCCGAATTGGAGGGTGGTTAATGCTCCGGACTCTTATCTTGTAACCGCTTGCGCAGGCACAGCCACACCTGTCTCAACGAAAACCGCTGACATGGTCCTGACGAGATCCAAGTTGTTCAATGTGATTGGCGCCATTTCCATGTCTGGCTCGTCTCTACTGGTGGCTATCAATGGCTTATTATTGAAACAACACCGGCTGGATGGCATCAACCGATAAAATCCCATTACTGCGCCGGTCTGTATCTCCTCTTTTGTCAACATTTGAATATGAGAACGGCAGGAGGCAAAATTCCGGGGATTCCGCTAACCGCCCGCGTCAGGGCTGCCCTGCCCCGTTTGCAAAGCAGCCCTGAAGATGGAGATTGGGCAAATTAGGAATGATCTATCAACTCAGACAATCGAAAAGGTCTATGGAATATAACCGTCCGAGAGGGTTCTCAGAAAGGCGACGATGTTGTCCACCTGGGGTCGCGGGAACATATTCAAAAGGGTGCGGTTTTCGTCTACTTCCGGCGGCGGGAACATGTTTTCCATACCGCCCCCCATGCCGCCGCCCATCCCGCTGTCCATCATGGCGCGCCAGTGGTAGAAGAAGACAATCTCCTCCAATGATTTGAAGTAGCCGTTGTGCCCATACGCTTTTATAAAGTCCTCAGAAGGGCGCAAGTCCACATTGCGCAGGGTAGGGACTTTGTGCTTTCCCATCTCCGGCTCATAAACTTCCGGCGCATAGCCTGCGCTCTTCAAGAATCCGCCCAGTCCGTAATCCACCCAGTTCTCGCCATCTGGGTTCCACTCCGCAGGCATGGAATAAAACGGGTTATCGGGATTCTTGGGTGTGCCGATATTGTCATAGCCGAAGTCAGTAAACAGGGGGTAACCGGCTGAGCCGGGTTCAAGCGAGTGGCAAGAAGCGCAATTGGCGCGGTTGGGATCGTTGAAGACAGCCAGACCTTGCAGCTCAGCGTCGTTGAGACCCAGACCGCGGTAAGCTGTCCAGCGATAGGGGCTAGTACCGCCGCCAGGGCAGCCCATCCCGCCGCCACCGCCTCCCATGCCACCCGTGCCTCATCTGATCTTGGTCACATCCTTGCCGGCAACTTTAGCAGCATCCCAGAACAGGTCGAACTTAGAGCTAAAGGGGTTGACCTCCATGCTCCTCTCGTACGCCGCCACAGAGCGAGCGATTTTCTCATACACACCGTTCGTATCTTTGGCACAATCGAGCGAACTGGGACCCCACACCTGTTTGAAGAGGTCGGCGTAGTCTGACTGCTTGACCCTGACGCACAACACCTGAGCATTGGCAAGGGCTTGCTCCAATGGGTTCAGGTACGGTCCCTGGGCTTGCTCTGCTAACGGGTCGCCAAGAATTGCACCCGTCGCCCTGCCATCCCAGAACATGCCTCCGAACCACCCCCCGTCAACCTCATCGAAATAGAGCACCGGGCTATCGCCGGCGTAGGCTGATGATGGCGGCTTGCGATTGCCGAAGTGGTTGGGAAGCGCCCCTTGATAGATCGCTCCAACGGCATTCACAGTAGAATCCGGACCGGTGAAGCCAACTTGCGCGGCGTGGCAGTCGGCGCATGACTGGGTTTTATTCACCGACAAATCCTGGTCAAAAAAAAGCGCTTTTCCGAGTGTTTCAAGCGGGTTAAGCGGCTGCGGATTTTGGGCAAAGGCTTGCGATCCAGATCCAAATAAGAACAGACCAGACAACAAGAACAGCGCGATTGATACATATATTGATCTATTCATTGATTCCTCCTACATCTGATTTTTTTCACCGGCAATTGCCCGGTTCTTGGCGTTCCTTCTGAATAAGGAAGCGTTTGATTATCAAGCAATTTTCATTCTGTATGCGTTCTCAGAGCTTATCCAGTATGTGTCCCATGCTATAAAGGGGAGATGTTCGAAGACAATCGTCCGATAATGGTCTTTCCCCTTCATCAGACAGTAGTCCTCCATTTCTAAAAGGGGAGGGATTGCTCCCTCCCCCGAACAGTAATCCAAGGGTTATTTCTTAGGTGTCTGGACGTTCAAGGTCGGCGACCACGGAGAGGTGCCTGCTGCGTTGAAGGCGCTTACCCGATAGTAGTATTGGGTGTTTTTCTTGAGCCCGCTGTCATTATATTGGGTCACGCCAGGTCCCACCGTGATGGTCACCACTTTCTTGGTAAAGCCCGCATTGGTTGCTCTTTGGATAGTGAAGCCCGATTCGTTATTGGAATTATCCTGCCAGTTGAGGGTCAGAGAGCTTGGGGTCAGATTGCTGACCGACAGGTTGGACGGCGCGGCCGGAATCGTCGCATCAGGGGGTACGCTCACACTGGCTATATTCGAATAACCCGATTGTCCGACATCATTTACAGCCGCCAGCCGATAAGTGTAGGTAAAAGCTCCAAACACCGCCGAATCCACGTAGGTGGTAGTGTTAGCTCCAACACTGGCAAGGATGGAGAAAGTGACGCCGTCCGTCGCCCGTTCGATCACAAAGCTGGTCTCGTCGTTGGAGTTATCCCTCCATTGTAGGACGACCACTGGTCCATCTTCCAGGTTGGCTGCCAGTTCGTCCGGGGCTGCGGGAGGCGCTGGCGGCGCCACGACGGTCACGCTGGCTGTGTTCGAGTACGCCGATGAACCGGCGCCATTAACCGCTGCCACCCGGTAGTCGTAGGTAACGCCAGCCGAAACCGACGTATCTACAAAACCGACGCTATCCGCTCCCACCTCAGCCAGGAGAGAGAAATTCACGCCGTCCGTTGCCCTTTCGATGACAAAGCCGGTCTCGTTATTGGCATTGTCCACCCATGCCAGTGTGACCTGTATTTCTGGCGGCGTCTGGGTAGCTGTCAGATTGGAGGGAGCCGCCGGAGGCGTGGGGGGCGCAGCTGTTGTTATCAGAACATCTGAGAGCGACTGCACAGTGAACACCGGGAAGGCGTACGTGCCTGGCAAAATCTCGTTGAGGTTTGGATCAGAGTAGTCCCACGTATCGCCAACGGTGTTTTGGGCAGCAACTCGGTATTGGTCGCCTGCTACCCATCCTGGGTCGATGAAGGCAAGAACTTCACCAGTGGTGTTCGGATCAAGCAAGGGTCTATCTATCCGTCCTATTTCGGTCCAAGCCACACCGTCTGTTGATTTCTCGACGACGAAAGCCGTCTCGCTGAGCGAGTTATCCATCCACGACAAAGTCTTCGTCAGGTAATCAAAGGACAACCCATCTGGCTTAACCGGTTTGATTGTAAGTGAAACCGCATGCATCATGTCCATCTCTTCGTGGCTCAGGATGTGGCAGTGGTAGACGTACTCCGCCCCAAAGTTGACATAGTGGTTCACAATGTCAATCGGGTCGCCATTTGGGGCAAAGCCCAAAATTGGCAATCCGAGTTGTTCCGCCAGCGTTGTATTGGCGAGCCAGGCGCCTTCTGGCATCATCGGACTGAGGGTGCGGATGCTGTTGGGGAAATCGAACGGCAACACCGGCAGAGCTGGTCGCATGGCTATGTACGTATCCTCCAGCGGACTGACCCGGACGGTCTCTTTCCAACCTAGCTCGGTGGGGTGTGGGGGTTTGATGATATTATCCCAGGTGACCCGGTTGATGACTTGCACATCATAGGCGTGGAAGTGGATGGGATGCGTATCCACTCCGTTGTGGGTGATCTTCCAAATCTGGGTGCCGTCATCACCCGAGGCGATTGGGGTTACCTTCACATCAGCTGTCGGAAGGTCTGAGGTGTCGAAGATATCGACGACCGGGAAGGCAAACGGATACAGGACAGTGTTTGCAAATCCGGGTATAGCCGGGACAACCTCCACTCCAAGGACGGCTGTCATCCTGCCAAATTCGTCGAAGTTCGATTCGCTTGTTTCGTCTTGAATGGCTTTTGGTTCAATCTTGACCGAAACCTGGGTTCCGCCTAGCGTATCGAACTTGAACATGTCGCCGCCCTGTTCCGAGATGCGGGCAAAGCCGTCGCATCTGACGCTTGGGTTGGTTGGAGAATTGCACCAACCGCTGGAGACGAAGGTCGAGCCGTAAGCGGAGTTATAGGCG
>JBBIPD010000180.1:0-6631 GCA_037443025.1 Chloroflexota bacterium | reverse complement strand
CGTTGGGGTTGAGGTGGCGGTAGGGGTGGATGTCACCGTGGGGGTGGGGGTGGCTGAGGCGAATAAGGAGATGGAGGGAGGGTTATCGCTGAGCAACCAGAAAATGATAATGGCTGCCCCGATAATCAGCAGCACGGCGGCAATTCCCAGAATCAGGGGCGCTTTTTGAGCTGTTTGTTGCCGCTTGCGGTACGCCTCGATCACATTTTGGGGTTTTTCTTTTTCGCTCATAAGGTATCCTGATAAGCCTTTGAATGAAAGGCTGGAGTAAGGTTGTTTTATTCTACCCGATTTTTGGGTGTTTTGAGAGGCGGCGAACCGGGTTTGAGATTATAATCGGGGCTATGAGAATAGCAGTATTTGGGGCAGGCAGTGTGGGCGGTTATTTTGGTGGACGGCTGGCGCAAGCCGGCGAGGATGTCGTTTTTATCGCCCGCTCAGAGCATTTGAAAGCCATTCAGAACCAGGGTTTACGGGTGGATAGCCCTAAGGGCGATTTCGTGATTCAACCTGCTTATGCCACGGATGACCCGGCGGAAGTCGGAGCGGTGGATGTGATTCTCCTGGGAGTGAAAACCTGGCAGGTGGTGGAAGCTGCCCGGCGGATGCGTCCGATGTTGAAAGAAGGCGCCTGTGTCGTCCCGTTGCAGAACGGCGTGGATGCTCCTTTCCAACTGGCAAAGGATCTCGGCTCTGAATATGTTCTGGGGGGGTTGTGCCGAATTGCGGCAATGGTAGTTGCCCCAGGGCATATCCGGCATATCGGCATAGAGCCTTACATTGCTTTTGGAGAACTGGATAACAAGCCCAGCCAGCGCTGTGAGCGGTTGCGGGAGGCGTTCGAGCGGGCAGGGGTGTGGGTGGAAGTGCCCGAAGACATCCATGCCGCGATGTGGCAGAAATTTGTGTTCATCGCCGCTATCAGCGGGGTGGGGGCGGTCACACGCCAGCCGATTGGGGTCACCAGGGGCATCCCGGAGACGCGGCGGCTATTGGTCGAGGCAATGCAAGAGAGCGTGGCGGTGGCTCAGGCGAGGGGGGTGCGCTTGCCGGCTGACCTGGTGGAGAAGACGCTGGCGGACATTGACCGCCTGCCCGCCGGGGCGACAGCCTCGATGCAGCGCGACATCATCGAAGGGCGGCCTTCTGAGTTAGAGGCTCAAAATGGGGCGGTGGTGCGCCTGGGGGCTGAGTTGGGGGTGCCGACCCCGGTGCACGCTTTTATCTATGCCAGTCTGTTGCCGCAGGAGAAACTTGCGCGCCGCGAGCTTGATCAAAATTGAAGCTGAGGCTGCCCCTTTTTTACAGTTTAGCGGACAATGGCGCAGCCATAGGCAGGAATCTGATCGGGGTTGGGGATTTGCCCGCGCAGGACGGCTTCCACTGCTTCACGTAAATATTCCCGAGTGGGGGTGCGCTGTCTGAAAGTGACGTCGTCGAAAGCGCCCTGGTAACGCAAGATTCCCTCATGGTCAATCACGAAGAGGTGGGGTGTGGTCACTGCGCCATAGAGGTCGGCAACCTGGTGTTCCCTATCGTGCAGGACGAGATCCAAGCCGCGTTGGCTGGCAGTTAACTTGAGCTGGTCGGGAGATTCATTAACGTTGGCAGCCAGGGGGAGCAGAACCACCCGCTCGCCCCATTCCTCGAGATAACTCAGGATAAGTTTATCGGCTCGGGCGACGTGGGGGCATTCGCACGACCAAAAATTAAGGACAACCACTTTGCCGCGCCATTCTCGCAGGTTGTGCATGATCCCCTGCAGGTCTGGCAGGCTAAAATCGGGGGCAGGTTGGTGATTGGGAATCAGGGTATCCATTGGGGCGAGTAACCTCCTGAGACTAATCGGGTTGCCCCCGAGCCGTCTGCGTTGATGAGCCACAGTTCTGGGGGGTCAATCAGGGAGTTCTTGTTAAACCGGACGTAGGCAAGGTGGGCGCCATCCGGGCTCCAGACCATATCGTAGTGATTGTAGTCAGGGTCATTGGTGACGGCGCGCCCCTGGCTGCCATCTGCGCCCATAAACCACAACTGCCTGCCCAGAGTCCAGCGAGTCAGGTCTAGAAATTTGCGCCCAAAAGCCAGGGTTTTGCCATCGGGGGAAAAAGCGGGCGAGGAGTCTTCCACATCGTCTCTGCCGGTGAGGTCTTTCTGGCTCCCATCCAGGCTGTATTGGAGGAGGTGGCTGTTCTGAATCGCTTCCAGGTTGGGGAGGGTATTTGGGTTTGAGATTTCGTTGGTGAAAATCTCGGGGAAAACAAAATGTTCACCATCCGGATGCCAGGCGCCTGGGATGCCGGTCTGGCTGGGGAATTGGGCAATCTCCCTGCCCTGAGGCTCCTGGACGATGAAGGCTGAACGTTGATAGTCGTAAAAGCTGAGCAAGCCCGTGGCAGTCCATTGGGGTTGCTGGGTGCGGTGGGAAGCGTCGGCGACCAGGCGTGGCTCGCCGATAGGGAGAGGCGCCCCATCGGGGGTCTCCTGGGACAAGGGCAGCAGCCACACTTGAGGCAGGTTGACATGGACAGGGGAAGAGAGGTCGGTGCGTTCGTATGCCAGGAAATCGCCGCCAGGGGAAATCTGGGGATAACGACAAAGCGCCCCTGGGCATTCGAGCAACAGGCGGCTTTCGCCGGAATTGCGATTCAGCCCATAGATGGAGCTGCCCCCGTCACCCTGTTCGGCGTTGAAATAAAAGACAGAGCCATCCAGGCTGACGCTGTAATCCATAATCGTCCCGGGGGTGTCGGTGAGACGGGTGATGTCCCCGGTAGAAGGATCGAGCAGGTAGATATCGGCGGAAGCATCGGAAGGGTAGAGGTAGGCAAGCAGGGGCTGTCTGACGGTGAAAGTCCAGCTCAGGCTCTGGCGGAGCGCTATGGAGGGAAATCCGGTCGTCCGGACGCCTGGTTCGAGGCGCACCTGGACGGTCTCCCCGCTGCCCCAGGGTTGGTCTGGGGTAAAGGTCAGGGTGTTGCCCTCCCAGGAGAAATCTCCATGCCGAGGCGGGACTGTAACCAGTCGGCTCTCCACGCTCTCATGCTGCATCGGGCGCGAAAAACGCACCTGGATGGAAGCCCTCGCCTGGACCGCGGTCGCGTTTTGCGCAGGGGAGAACTCCAGCACCTGGGGGATGCTCCAGAAGTAAATCAGGCTGATCCCGACCACCAATATCAGCGCTGCAAGGGAGAGCCATCCTATACGCCGCTTGCGCATAATGGTATTATAATCCGGCAGCGCAGAGCCATTCATCCCCTGGATTGTTTGCGGTCGAACTCCAGCGGAAATCCAACCGCTCTTGCGCCGAGAAGAAGGGCATCGGTCAAGCGGCATGAGCGCATTGAAACGCTGGCAATTCTGGCTGGGTCTGGTGATCAGCCTGGTCTTTCTATATTTTGCCTTGAGCGGTTTGGGGCTGGAAGATTTGCGGGCGGCGCTGCAAGGGGCAAATTATCTCTGGCTGCTGCCGGGTGTGGCGGTTTATTTCATGGCGGTTTGGGTGCGCGCCTGGCGTTGGCATTATCTGCTGAGACCGGTAAAGGCGGTGCCAACCCGCAAGATGTTCCCAATTGTGGCGATTGGCTATATGGGCAACAATATTTACCCGGCGCGCGCCGGAGAGGTGTTCCGGGCGATTATTTTGAAACGCCATGAAAAGGTGGCGATATCCACCTCGCTGGCGACAATCATCGTGGAGCGCATCTATGACGGGGTGGTGATGCTGGCGTTTGTCTTCGTCAACCTGCCTGAACTGGCGCGCTTGACCGCCGATTCGGGGTTTGTGGGCAGCATTCAGAATGTGGCAATCTGGGGTACGGCTTTATTTTTCGGAGCTTTGGGGGTGTTTTTGCTGGCGGCGATGTATCCGAGAAAATCGTTCGGGTTGGTCTCGTCTCTGGTCGTCCGCTTCGCGCCCGAACGTTTTCGCCAGCCGGTCTTAAGCCTGGTTGAAAAATTCCTTGGGGGGTTGGTTGCGCTCAGCTCACCCAAAGAAGCTCTGATGATTTTTGTGACCTCGGTGGTCATCTGGCTGCTTGAGACGTGGAAGTACTGGTTTGTGATGCACGCTTTTCCCTTTCAGGTGAGTTTTTTCGCCGTGATGTTGATGAACGGGATTGTGAACCTGGCGACGACTATCCCCTCTGCGCCGGGGTATATTGGCACCTTCGATGCGCCTGGCATCGCGGTGCTGACCGCTTATGGAGTGGCGAAGGCGACCGCCGCGGCTTATACCCTGGTGCTGCACGTCGCCCTTTGGGTGCCTATCACTGCTTTGGGGTTGTATTACTTCCTGCGCGAGGGGGTCAGATGGCAACCTGATTTGGAAAAGATGGAGGCGGAGAGTTGAAGCGAGTCGCCGTTTTAGGCGCAGGGATTGGGGGCATGGCGGCAGCCTATGATCTGGCGCGCGCCGGGCATCAAGTCGTCATCTATGAAGCTTCGGAATATGTCGGGGGGCTGGCTTCTGGTTTCAAAGAGCCGCACTGGGAGTGGTCGGTAGAGAAGTATTATCATCACTGGTTTCAGAGCGACCGATATATCCTGGGGCTGATAGATGAGCTTGGCTGGAGCGGCAAGGTGATCTTCCCCCGCCCATACACGGTAATGTATTACCAGGGCAGGTTTTACCCATTCGACTCGATTCTATCTGCGCTGCTCTTTCCCGGTCTGGGGTGGGGAGTGAACAAAATCCGTTTCGGGCTGGTTGGTTTATACCTGCGCCTGACTCAGAACTGGCGACCGCTGGAAAAGACCACGGTGGATGCCTGGATGCGCAAATGGGCGGGTGATAAGGTGTATGAGCTGATGTGGCAACCGCTTATGGTGGGGAAATTCGGTGAGAATTATGCCAGGCAGGTGAATATGGCTTGGATGTGGGCGCGACTTAAAGCCCGAACGACCCGCCTGGGCACGTTTGAGGGCGGCTTCCAGGCTTTTGCCGATGCTCTGGCGCAGCGTTTGCGGGAGATGGGGGTTGTTATTCAACTGGGGGTTGGGGTAGAACGAATCAAGAGCCTGCCCGCTGGCGGTTTAGAGCTGGCGACCGCCCTTGGCAGTCAGCGCTTTGATTACTGCCTGGCGACTATCTCCCCGGCATTGTTGGCGCGCCTGGCGCCCGATTTACCAGCGGAATATCTCAAAGGTCTGTTGGATTTGAAAAGCATGGGGGCGGTGGTGATGGTGCTTGCCCTGAAGAAACGCCTGTCTGAGGAAGGATATTACTGGTTCAACCTGCCGAAGTCCGCCGGTTTCCCTTTCCTGGCGTTGGTGGAACACACCAATTTCGTCTCGCCGGAACACTTTGGCGGCGAGCATATCGTCTATGCCGGGGATTACCTCGAGCCTGAGCATGAGTATTTCAGCCTGAGTCAGGAGGAGTTGCTGGGACGGTTTTTGCCCGCTTTTAAGCGAATCAACCCCGATTTCAGCCCGGATTGGGTGCGCAAGACCTGGCTGTTTCGCACCACTTTTGCCCAACCGGTGCCACTGGTGAATCATTCCAGGCATGTCCCCTCCATCGCCACGCCCATCCCGGGATTGTTCTTTGCCAGCATGAGTCAGGTGTACCCCTGGGATCGGGGGACGAATTTCGCGGTCGAAATCGGGAGACGGGCGGCGCGCCTGGTGATAGCAGCCGCCAGCGGTGGAAAGGATTGACCCTGGTCTGAGGGCTGGCTGCTCGATCCGAATCACCCTGTTTTTGCATGGACCGATACTCTCTGCGTGCGATACTCACCCCGGCGGGTCAGGCAGCCCTGCAGGTTGCCAACGCCCTGCATCCGCGCGAGACCGATTATCTGAGTTGTCTGCAACAGCTCAGCCGCGCCGTCCCGGAATGGCTGGCGCGTCCGGCGCTGGAAATAGCCATCCTGCGGGGCGAAGCGGCGGGGAAATTCCCTTTTGCTGAGCGCCTGTATCTGACCCGAGAAGCTCTGGAACAGGCTTCTCCCTGGGAGGTCGCCCGTTATCGAGCGGAACGTTATAGACCTTTCGACAGACTGGCAGACCTGGGTTGTTCGGTTGGAGGCGATACTCTGGCGCTGGCGCAAATTGCGCCCGTGGTGGGCGTGGATATAGATTTATTGCGGTTGGAAATGGCGCAAGCCAACCTGAGCGCGCTGGGATTGGGGGAACGGGTGGTTTTTATCAACGCAGACCTGAATTCGGATTTGCCATTCAAGCTGGGACGGAGGGCGGCGTTGTTTTTTGACCCATCCCGGCGCGCCGGTGGACGTCGGTTGCGGTCGGTGCAGGAATATCACCCCTCGCTCGAGGTGGTCAGGAACTGGTTGGAGGCTTACCCGGCGATTGGGGTCAAGATTTCACCCGGGGTGGCGCTTGATGAATTGGAAGCTTATCCGGCGGAGATTGAGTTCATCTCCCTGGCGGGCGAGTTGAAAGAGGCGGCGCTATGGTTTGGTCCGCTCAGGACTGCCCGCCGAAGAGCGACGCTGCTGCCCGGAGGCTACAGCCTGACCGAAGAGATGGATTGTGCGTTGCCGTTGGGCGAGCCGCGAGCCTACCTGTATGAGCCAGATGCGGCGGTGCTGCGCGCCGGGCTGGTGACTGGATTGGGCGCAAAACTGGGGGCGCTTCAGCTCGATGCGGATATCGCTTATCTGACTTCAGA
>JBBIPD010000179.1:0-6701 GCA_037443025.1 Chloroflexota bacterium | reverse complement strand
ACGCCGGCGCCAACCGTCAGACCACCTTCGCGGATCGCAAACTTCGACCCCTGCTCCAACGCCACCGGCACTATCAACTCCACTTCCAGGTTCACATTGTCTCCCGGCATCACCATCTCCACCCCCTCCGGCAGCTTGATGTTCCCGGTCACGTCCATCGTCCGTATGTAAAACTGCGGGCGATACCCACTGAAGAACGCCTTGTGCCGTCCCCCCTCTTCTTTCCTCAGCACATACACCTCGCTCAAGAACCGCTTGTGCGGCGTGATGCTCTTCGGCGCTGCCACCACCATCCCCCGCTCTACATCCGTCCGGTCTATCCCTCTCAGCAGCAACCCACAGTTGTCCCCTGCCATCCCGACATCCAACGCCTTGTGGAACATCTCTACCCCCGTCACCACAGACGTCATGCTCTTCTCTCTCAGACCCACGATCTCTACCGGATCCCCTACCTTGATCATCCCGCGGTCTATCCGCCCGGTCACCACCGTCCCTCGCCCTTTGATCGAGAACACATCCTCTATCGGCATCATGAACGGCTTGTCCACATCTCTCACCGGCTCCGGTATGTACTCATCCACCACCCGCATCAACTCTTTGATGCTCGCATACTCCGGCGCATTCGGATCCTTCGACGGACTCTCCAACGCCTGCAACGCACTCCCCCTCACAATCGGCGTCTCGTCCCCAGGAAAGCCATACTCGTTCAATAACTCCCGCAGCTCCAGCTCCACCAGCTCCAACAGCTCCGGATCGTCCATCATGTCCACTTTGTTCAGGTACACCACGATCGCCGGCACCTCCACCTGCCGCGCCAGCAGCACGTGCTCCCGCGTCTGCGGCATCGGTCCGTCCGGCGCCGCTACCACCAGAATCGCCCCATCCACCTGCGCCGCTCCCGTGATCATGTTCTTGATGTAGTCCCGGTGCCCAGGCATGTCCACGTGCGCATAGTGCCGCTTCGCCGTCTCGTACTCCACGTGCGCAATGTTGATCGTGATCCCACGCGCTTTCTCCTCCGGCGCATTGTCTATCGACTCAAACGGACGATACTCCCCCAACCCCTGCAGATTGCACCACTTCGTGATCGCCGCCGTCAGCGTCGTCTTCCCATGGTCAATATGCCCCATCGTCCCGACATTCATGTGCGGCTTCTTCCGCTCAAATTTCTGCTTGCCCATAAATGCTCTCCTTGATTATTTCTGGTTTAAATAAATGCATCTATTCGACAAAATTGTTTCTTGATTATACGCCAATTATCGCTCTGGCTACATTTTCTGCAACCCGAGCATAGTGATCAAATTCCATATTGAAGACGCCTCGCCCTTGAGTGGCAGAACGCAAATCGGTTGCGTAGCCAAACAGCTCAGCCAGAGGCACCATGGCGCGCACTGCCTGCGCATTGCCCGGGCGCGCCTCGATCCCTAAAATCTCTCCACGACGGGCGTTGAGCTGACCGATGACCTCGCCCAGGAACTCCTCAGGGACGATAACCTCCACCTTCATAATCGGTTCTTGCAGAACCGGAGCGCCTTTTTGGACTCCTTCTTTGAACGCCATTGACCCGGCGATTTTGAACGCCATCTCGCTCGAGTCTACCTCATGGAACGAGCCGTCATACAAGCGCACCACCACATCGGTAACCGGATAACCGGCGATGACACCTGCTTCAGCCGCCTCTTTGACGCCCTTCTCAACCGCGGGGATGTATTCTTTGGGGATGATGCCTCCCACAATTCTATTCTCAAAAATCACCCCGCTGCCAGGCTCGCCCGGTTCTAATTCCAGGACCACATGCCCATACTGACCCCGACCGCCCGTCTGTTTGACATAGCGCATCTCTGCCCGTTTTACCGGCATGGTGATGGACTCGCGGTAGGATACCTGTGGACGACCCACCCGCGCCTGCACCCGGAATTCTCGCAGCATACGATCAACCAAAACCTCCAGGTGAAGTTCGCCCATCCCCGAGATGATCGTTTGTCCGGTGTCTTCATCGGCGCGCACCCGGAATGTGGGGTCTTCCTCCGCCAGTTTGCGCAACGCCTCGCTCATTTTGTCCTGGTCGGCGGCGGTCTTCGGTTCAATCGCCACCGAAATCACCGGTTCGGGGAAGGTGATATTCTCCAAAAGTATCTGGTTTGCCGCGTCGCAAAGTGTATCGCCGGTGAATGAATTCTTCAATCCCAATACTGCGCCGATATCCCCGGCTAAAACCTCGGTGATATCCTCGCGCCGATCGGCGTACATCCGCAACAGCCGCCCAATCCGCTCGCGGTTACCTTTAGCGGAATTATAGACAGTGGAACCCTGGGTGATTTTTCCCGAGTAGACCCGGAAATACGCCAGACGACCCACGTAGGGATCGGTCACGATTTTAAATACCAGCGCGCTCAGGGGAGCGTCATCCTCTGGAGGGCGTTCAATCGTTTCGCCTGTATGGGGGTTAACGCCCTTCACCGGGGGGATATCCGCAGGCGAGGGCAGGTAATCCACCACCGCATCCAGAACAGGCTGGACGCCTTTATTGCGCAGAGAACTGCCGCAAAAAACAGGCGTGGCAGCGCCTCTGATGACGGCGCGCCTTAAGGCGGCTTTCAGCTCATCAACCGAAATTTCCTCCCCCTCCAGGTACTTCAGCGTGAGGGCATCGTCGGTCTCGGCAATCTGCTCGATCATCCGTTCACGCATCTCAGCCGCCGGGGCTTTCAAATCAACCGGTATCTCGGTCTCTTTTGGCTCTTTACCCAGGTCGTCTTCCCAAATGATTGCTTTGTTAAGGAGCAGGTCAACCACACCTTTGAAACTATTCTCGACCCCAATGGGCATTTGCACCGCAATTGGGTTGGCGCCGAGGCGTTGGCGAATCATCTCAATCGTTCGCTCATAAGACGCCCCCACCCTGTCCATCTTGTTGACGAAACAGATGCGAGGCACTTTATAGCGATCAGCCTGCCTCCACACCGTTTCACTTTGCGGTTCCACACCCTGCACGGCGTCGAAAATCACAACCCCGCCATCCAATACCCGCAAGGAGCGCTGAACTTCAGCGGTGAAGTCAATGTGACCGGGTGTGTCAATGATATTGATTTGGTAACCCTTCCACTCTGCCGAAACCGCAGCAGACACAATGGTGATGCCGCGCTCGCGTTCCTGCTCCATCCAGTCCGTTACAGTTGTGCCATCATCCACCGAACCCAGGCGATACGTCTTGCCTGTATAGAATAAGATACGCTCGGTGGTGGTGGTTTTACCGGCGTCAATATGGGCAATGATGCCAATATTGCGGTAGTGTTCTAACGGATGCTGGCGAGACATAATCGTTCATCATATCTGGATCAGTGGAGAATGACAATCTACCGAGATTCATCAAACCGATCCAGGAAAAATATCCTATACCCGATAATGGGAGAAAGCCCGGTTGGCTTCTGCCATTTTATGGGTTTCTTCTTTTTTACGAATCGAAGCGCCGGTGTTATTGGCGGCGTCCATTAATTCACCCGCCAGCTTTTCCGGGAAAGACTTGCCAGGGCGAGATTTGGCAGACGCCAATATCCAGCGGGTTGCCAGGGCAAAGCGTCGCATCGGGGGCACTTCCATCGGCACCTGATAGGTCGCGCCGCCCACCCGGCGAGGTTTAACCTCCATGACGGGCGAAACGTTCTTGATCGCCTGGTCAAACACTTCCAGTGGGTTGCGTTTGGTGCGCTCCTCGATAATAGCCAGAGCATCATAGACCAGGGTCGCCGCCACGCTCTTTTTGCCGCGCTGCATGACCCGGTTGATAAATGACTGCAACTGGACGCTGTTATAGCGCACATCCGGCAGAATTTCAGGTTTTTCAGGTGTATATCGTCGAGGCATTCGACTTCTCCATCCAATTATTACAGCTAGCTGTTATACCGCTCCAAATCATCCCATTCCAGCCAGGCATTACAGCTCAACCAGGCTAACCTCGGGGAAACTATCGCCCACCCTCGGCTTTGGGTCGCTTGGATCCATACTTGGATCGCCCCTGGCGGCGATTATTCACGCCAGTGGTATCCAATGTGCCGCGAACGATGTGGTAGCGGACTCCAGGTAGATCCTTCACACGCCCCCCGCGCACCAGGACCACCGAGTGCTCTTGCAGGGTGTGCCCCTCGCCTGGGATATAAGCGGTCACTTCCAGACCATTGGAGAGGCGCACGCGGGCGATCTTGCGCAAGGCTGAATTCGGCTTCTTGGGCGTCATCGTGCGCACCACAGTGCACACGCCACGCTTCTGAGGAGCACCTTTTTCCTGGCGCGAGCGACGCTGTTTCATTGAGTTCAGGGTATAGAGCAAAGCCGGAGCCTTGCTTTTTACTTTCTTAGATTTGCGACCCTTTCGGACCAGTTGATTAATCGTGGGCACATCTGCCTCCAAAACAATACGTCTCTATCTTTGGTTACTATCCAATAAGGGAGGCCATCGGATAGCTTGATGGCCTCACCTTATTATTCAGATAAGATTGCCCAGGCAGATAAACTGCCGATTAGATTGGCAACGAATTATTATTTTACCATGTGCAATTTATCACGTCAAGACTCGCCCGAAATTGTTTCAGGGGAATTTCTACAATTCTTCACCCAGTCCCAACAATCCGGTCGCCAATTTAGGCGGTCGGGTGCGCTCTTCATCCTTGCCGAACTTGATGACTTCTCCGGTATCCGTTACCGCCTCCACCGCCAGACCCAGGCTCTGCAATTCTTTTACCAGGACGCGGAACGAGGCTGGAATGCTTGGCTCATCTATCGGGTCGCCTTTTACAATCGCTTCATAGGTTTTCACCCTGCCCTGGACGTCATCCGATTTGACGGTGAGCATCTCCTGCAGGGTATAGGCGGCGCCATACGCCTCTAATGCCCAGACTTCCATCTCTCCGAAACGCTGTCCGCCGAATTGCGCCTTACCACCCAGCGGTTGTTGAGAAACCAGGGAATAGGGTCCGGTCGAGCGGGCATGGACTTTATCCTCCACCAGGTGGTGCAGCTTAAGCATCGTCATCACACCCACCGTGACCGGTTGATCGTACGGCTCGCCGGTCTTGCCATCCCGCAGAATCTGCTTGCCCAGCGTGGGCACTGGCGCGCCGGTTGCCAGCATCACTTCCATGGCTTTCTGCTGCAAATCTTCAACCGGCAAGTCCCAGGCTTCCACATCCATCTCATGCAACCACAGTCTCAAACAGGCTTCCACCGCCTTCTGATCCAGGTCTGGTCTGGGAGCGCCAGGCTTTTCATTTCCGAAGTAGAGAATTTCATCTGGATCGAAGTTATGCTCGCGCAGCCACTCCCGCAACACGGAGCGTCTGGCGTAGAGAGCATCTTCTTTGATGTCATTGACGTTGTAGCCTTTCTCGCCAAGCCAATCCTCGAGATATAATCTGCGAACTTCATCATCATCCTGAAAATACTCCGGATCATAATCCTGTTGCTGGATCCAGTCCCAGGCTTTTTCACCCGTCTCTTTCCAGGCGCGGTCAATCATCCAGGCGCGCGCCAGCTCGGCTTCTATCTCGGCTTCGGTGGCGCCGTCGAAAACAGGGGAGACAGCCCGAAATCCGAGCCTGCTGGCTGCCCAACCCAGGTGGGTTTCAAGAACCTGACCGATGTTCATGCGCCCAGGCACGCCCAAAGGATTCAAGATGATATCTACCGGCGTGCCATCCTCCAGGAAGGGCATATCCTCCACCGGAACCACCTTGGACACAACGCCCTTATTCCCATGACGCCCTGCCATCTTATCCCCGGCGGTGATTTTCCGCCTCTGGGCGACCGATACCCGCACCATCATATCCACGCCGGCGGATAGGTCGGTATTATCCTCGCGGGTGAACACCTTCACGTCCACCACCTTGCCCCGCTCGCCGTGCGGCATGCGGAGCGAGGTGTCTTTGACATCGCGAGATTTCTCGCCAAAAATCGCCCGCAGCAGACGTTCTTCGGGGGTAAGCTCCTTCTCGCCCTTCGGTGAGATCTTTCCGACCAGAATATCGTTCGGACCCACCTCAGCGCCTACCCGGATGATTCCATGCTCATCCAGGTCTTTGATCGCATCCTCGCCCACATTAGGGATATCTCGGGTAATCTCCTCAGGTCCCAGGCGGGTGTCGCGCGATTCAATTTCATATTTCTCAATATGCACCGATGTGAAAGCATCATCCTGAACGAGGCGCTCCGAAATCAGTATCGCGTCTTCAAAGTTGCCGCCTTCCCATGAGATAAACGCCACAATGACGTTTTGTCCCAGGGCAAGAAGCCCGCTCTCGGTGGAGGAGGAGTCGGCGATGACGTCGCCCTTCTTGATCAGTTGCCCTTTCACCACCGCTGGGCGTTGATCAATGCAGGTGCTTTGGTTGGAACGATGGTATTTGCGCAAGGGATAGACGTGGGTTTTGCCATCCTTTGAGCGGATGACAATTTTCCTGCCATCCACAGAATAAACCTCGCCATCCTCTTCGGCGATAATCACCTGACCCGAGTCTACTGCGGCGTGGTATTCCATGCCTGTGGACACCAGGGGGACATCCGGGCGCAACAAAGGCACAGCCTGCGCCTGCATGTTCGATCCCATCAACGCACGGTTGGCGTCGTCGTGCTCAAGGAACGGAATCAACGCGGCGCTGATGCCCACAATCTGATGGGGAGCGACATCCATATAGTTTATCTCTGTGGGT
>JBBIPD010000178.1:0-6702 GCA_037443025.1 Chloroflexota bacterium | reverse complement strand
GGTAGATTGACTCCTTTATGCGGTTTGAGCTCCCCACCCAGGATGACCTGAGCTTCCACCTGGTGAGGCGAAGTGGAGAGAACCAGCAGTTCTAAATTGCCGTCATCCAGTAAGATTCGGTTTCCAGGTTTAACCGCTTGTGGTAAGAGGGGATAATCCACAGAGACGCATTTCTCATCCCCCTCGATTGGTTCCGTGGTCAAGATAATTTTCTCGCCAGCAATCAGGGGTACGCTTCCACCTTTTATATTTCCGGTGCGTATCTTTGGTCCTTGTAAGTCTTGTAAAATGGTGAGAGGCTGATTCAGCCGGGCAGAAACCTCCCTCAGCCGTTGATAAACTACGGCATGATTATCATAACTGCCGTGGGAGAAATTCAACCTGGCAACATTCAGACCCGCCTCAAGAAGTTGCTGAATGGTTTTTTCATCCTGACTGGCAGGTCCTATCGTGGCTACAATTTTTGTGCGGCGCTCCATGATCCTCTTTTCTGGTTATAAGGGATTGCTTATAAGAAATGCAGTTCTTTTGCCTCTCTGGTAAGCTGATCTCGAAAATCCGGGTGGGCGATATTAATCAAAGCCTGGGCTCGCTGACGGATGGTTTTTCCGTACAGGTCTGCCACGCCATATTCTGTCACAATATAGCGAACGTGATTCCGGGTGGTCACCACACCTGCGCCAGGTTTGAGGGTAGAGACAATGCGACTGAAATTTTTTGCTGTGCTGGGCAGGGCGATAATGGGAACCCCATCTTTTGAGCGCGAGGCGCCATAGATGAAATCCAATTGCCCGCCAACGCCGCTGTAGAGTTTTGGACCGATGCTGTCGGCGCATACTTGCCCGGTTAAGTCCACTTCAATGGCTGAGTTGACCGCGACCATGCGTTCGTTCTGGGCGATTACAAATGGGTCGTTGACGTATTCCGTTGGATGAAGCTCAATCAGTGGGTTGTCATCCACCCAATCGTAAAGCCGTTTTGTCCCGAGGATAAAACCGGCGATGATCTTTCCCGTGTGAAGCGTCTTCCTGGCGTTTGTCAACACGCCCGCTTCGACCAGATCAATCACTCCATCGGAGAACAATTCGGTGTGTATGCCCAGGTCTCTTTTCTCAAATAGGAATTTTAAAACTGCATCAGGGATGGCGCCAATTCCCATCTGCATCGTGGCGCCATCGGGGATGAGTTCAGCGATATAGCCTGCGATTTTCTCAATGATTTCAGAACTCCCCTCATCTCCCATAGGCAGTTCAGGGAGCGGGTAGTCCACTGGGACGACGTAATTTAATTTACTAACATGGATGAACGCATCGCCCAGGGTGCGAGGCATTTTTTGATTGACTTCAGCGATAATGATTTTGGATGACTCTGCAGCGCTTTTGGTTAAGCCAACCTCGATACCCAGGCTGCAAAAGCCATGCTCGTCAGGTGGGGAGACGTGGATAAGGGCGACATCCAAAGGCAGGTATTTGCGCTTGAAGAGGAGCGGGAATTCCGAGAGCAATACCGGCGTGAAATCTGCTCTCCCTTCCTGCACAGCTCTTCGAATGTTTGCGCTGATGAACATGGTGTTCACCCGCAGATGCCCTTCCATCTCCGGGGCGACATAATCTGCTGGACCAACTGTTAATGCCTGACATATCTCCACATTCTGAAGATTGGGGGCATACTCAACCAGAGCGCCCAGCACTTTTTGGGGTACAGAACAGTTCCCCGTCAGGAATATCCGCATTCCAGACTTAATTGCCTGAACGGCTTCCTGGGGAGAGACAATGCGCGATTCGTATATATTGCTCCAGGTTGCCATGGCTTAGTCCTCCAATGCGGGGCTGTATGCTCTCACCAGGTTCACCAATCGCCCCCGATGTGTATCTACCCCATGCGCGATTGCCTCATTCTCCTGGATGGCGTTTTCAATCCCTTTATCAGCCAATTCCTGGATGAATGGCAGCGCAGCGCTGATATAGGCATGGGTAGATGTACGAGCGACGATGCCGGGAATATTGGGCACACAATAATGAATCACACCTTCTTCAACAAAGGTGGGATGGTCATGGGTTGTCGGGCGAGAGGTTTCCACGCACCCCCCTTCATCTATGCTTAAATCCATTATGATTGCCCGGGGTTTCATAGAGCGCACCATCTCGCGGGTGACAATTATTGGAGCGCGTTCTCCGGGGACCAGGATCGCACCCACAAGAACATCTGCCCAGGTGCAAGCTCTGGCGATTGTGACGGGATTGGATATCAGTGTCACAACCCCTGGGAACCGCTCGTAAATCCTCTGAAGAGCATCAAGTCTGTTATCCAGAACGGTCACATGCGCGTTGAACCCGAGAAATGCCTGGGTTGCGTAGGTTCCTACTACCCCAGCCCCGATAATCACAACTTCAGCAGGAGGGACGCCTGCCATGCCGCTCAACAAGATTCCTTTTCCGCCAGCGTCGTTTTGCAATAGACGCGCGGCAATTTGGGGAAGCATCAAACCGCCAATCTGGGCTAAAGGACGCCGTACCGGCAAAGTTCCATCTGCAAGCTGAACTTTTTCCAGCGCAATGGCGGTGATATGGTTCTCCAGCAGGGCGTCAATTTTGTCCTGTCGGGCAGATCCAAGATGTAATAGCCCGGCGACAGCCGATTCGGGTCTGAGCCATAGAATCTCTTCCAGAACCGGGCGGGCAACCTTGACCAGTAAATCGGCTCGACCGAACACTTCGTGGCTTGAATACACAATGCGCGCCCCAGCCTTCTCATATTCCTGGTCGCTAAAACCCGCTCCCAGACCGGCGTCATGTTCGACAAAGCACCGGTGACCATGCTGAATCAGCATGCTAACGGCTGCAGGCGATAAACCCACTCTGAACTCGTAGGGGCGTCTCTCCCGTGGTACTCCGATGTTCATATTCACCTCGATGGTTGATTAATTGATCAGAATATCGTTTTCAGTTAAATCTTTCTGGATAACACTTCTCGAATGCGTGGAAGTGCCCAGTCAATTGTTGTCCGGTCAATGATGAGCGGCGGGGCAAACCGGATGACATTGACGTGGGTTTCTTTGGCGAGAATACCAACGTCTTTGAGCGCCTCGCAAAATGGACGGGCGCCGCCCACCTCTTCCTTGAGCTCCACCCCGATTAATAGTCCTTTTCCACGCACTTCCTTAACCCAAGGACTGGGTATCTCTGCAAGATGCTCAATGAAATATTCGCCTTGCCTGGCGGAATTTTCAATCAGCTTTTCCTGCATGATGACTCGTAGCGCTGCTCGGGCGACTGCGGCTGCCAGGGGATTTCCGCCAAATGTTGATCCATGCTCTCCGGGTTGAAAGAGACCCATCAGAGGTGTGTCAGCTAATACCTCTGAGACCGGATAAAATCCGCCTGAAAGCGCTTTCCAAATCATCATCACATCCGGGAGGACAGATTCATGATCACAAGCAAACAGACGCCCGGTTCGACCCAGTCCGGTTTGAATCTCATCGGCTATCAGCAGGATGTTATTGGCGGCGCAGAGTTCTTGGAGGTCTTTAAGGAACCCGGGGGGTGGGAGGATGACCCCCGCTTCCCCCTGGATAGGTTCAACCAGGACAGCCGCTGTATGGCGGTTAATCGCTTTCATCACCGCTGAAATGTCGCCGTATGGCACGTTGATAAAGCCTGGCGTGAATGGTCCGAAATTATCCCTGTACAGCGCTTCTGTGGACGAGGAGATATTGGTGATGGTGCGCCCATGAAAATTTCCTATAAAGGTGATAATCTCTGCTTCATAACGGGGGATTTTCTTGACGGTATACGCCCATTTGCGCGCCAGTTTGATGGCGGTCTCCACCGCTTCAGCGCCGCTGTTCATCAATAATGCCATTTCGTAACCGGTTAACTGAAACAAATCGGAGTAGAGCAGAGCCAATTGATCGTTGCGAAAAGCTCTGGATGTCAGCGTGAGGCGTTTGGCTTGTTCGATAAAGGCTTCGAGAATTTTGGGATGCACGTGCCCCTGGTTTAATGCCGAGTAAGCGCTTAAACAATCGAGATAACGTTTTCCCTCAACGTCCTCGACCCAGACTCCAGAACCGCGGGTGAGGACCACATCCAGGGGGCTGTAGTTATGGGCGCCGTGTTTAATTTCAAGTTCGATATATTGGTCTGATTTCATGACCCAAGTCAATTCCTGGTGGGAAATTTCGATAACGGCGGGTTCAGTATAACATAGACCTTTGATCGGGCATAATGCTAATGGACAGGATTTAGTTTTGATTAAAGTCATAATTTCATAGAGAATGAGTTGGCGAATTCGTATCTCATGTATAATTAAAAGACGGACAATATGTCACGAGCGGGAGAGATGTCATGAAAGTCAATATATTAGTGGTAGATGATGAGCCTGCAATCCGGGATTCCTTACGAGAAATATTAGAAGCCGAAGGCTACTATGTTGATTGCGTCGAAAATGGAGAGACAGCCCTCGAAGCTCTGAAACAGAAGTCTTACGATTTGATGTTGCTGGATATACGCCTGCCCGGAATGAGCGGGATTGAGGTGCTCCAATATGCTGGTCAAATCTCTCCAGACACTAAAATCATCCTTCTCACCGCACATGGGACATTAGAGACAGCCATGGATGCTTTACGCCATGGGGCTCATGACTATATCCTGAAACCGGCAACCTCCAGCAGTATATTAGGAAGCGTCGCCCGCGCTCTTGCTTTAATTGCAGAAAGGCAGCAAAAGAAATTAATTTTGGAGCAACTGGAGAAATCACTCAGGAAATTAAAAGATGCGGAGGGGATTCAATTCTCAGTTGTCAACGATACACCCACACTGACCCTGGATAAAGGGACCACTTTTGACTATACCAGGCGTGTGATTCGGCGGGGGAATTTACAGGTATTTCTGACTCCAACAGAGGCGAAATTGCTTAAAGTGCTTATCGAGAATAGAGAGAGGGTAATTTCGCATCGCGAGCTGGTTTTTTTGGTGCAAGGTTATGAGGTCAATGAATGGGAAGCGCCCGAGGTTCTCCGTCCCCTGGTCAGTCGCTTAAGGAGAAAGTTGGGCAAATTTCCGAATGGCAGTAAATGGATCGTTAACGTCCGGGGGAGTGGTTACTTATTTGACACCAGCCGAACGGAGCTTCTGTGAGATGAAGAGGAATAACCAATGGTCAGTCGTGGGGTTGCCAGGAAATCTCCGATGATTGTGTGGGAGGTCTGATCCAACTAAGCCATCCGGATAGAACATGTCGTTTGACAGGGGGTTTGTCGATGACTACAAGCATCAAACTGATTACCATTAAACCCGTTCCAAGCCATTGGAAATTGTTGAATTGTTCACCCAGCCAAAAATGGGCAAAAAACAGGGTGACTAAGATTTCGCTCAAGCCGAGCAATGCGGTTTGCATCCCGCCGATGTGCTTGACTCCCAGGAACAGGGTTAATCTTGACAGGAAGGTAACCAGGGTCAGTCCCAGAACAGGCAACCAGGCATTCATCCCAATCGGTAACGTCACATCCTTAGAGAAAAAATAAGCAGGTGTGACGACCAGACTCATCGAGAGCAAGGTATATGCGGTGACCGTAGGAGCGGGCATTTCGTATAACACTCTCTGATTGATTGGGATGTGCAAGGCGTATAGGGCGGATGCGAGCAGCATCTCGAAAACCCCAAGCAGATCGATAGGATGGCTTTCTGTTCGGGTGAGTAGATATACCGCCATAAATGCTATCCCAATCCGGATGATGGTCAATTTCCCCGGCATCTGGCGATCCAGGGAAAGCCATAAAATCAAGAACAGGGGGTAGAGTGAATAGAGCAATTGCCCAACCCCTGCTTCAATCCGTCCCAGTGAGTTGTAATAAAACAAAGACCCGATGCCATTAATCACCCCCGCCAGAAAGCAGCCGATTAAACCTGCTGGAAAGATGTACAAATACTTGCGATAAAATAACAGCATTAGAATAAAAATCAAGCCAGACGCGAGGAGAGTGCGAATCGCCGCGATATCGAATGGGTGAACGCCGTTTAGATTCGCTTGCTTTCCGAAGATTGGGGTCATTCCAAAAAATACTGCCGAGCTAAGCGCTGCAAATATCCCGTAAGTTCGGGTGGACCTGGACAGGCGCGAGACAAGGAAAGATTTACTGAGCGCATCTCCGTATTTAATTTTTGTTACAGGTCGCGTATCATCCATATCAAAAGCGGCTGTGGGTAATCAATTGATCAGGTTATTGATTTCGTCCATAAATTCATCGTTCAAGAATTCTCCCTTTTGCATTAAGGCGTGAATCCGCCCTTTCAAACGCTCATTTTCATCAGGCGTGAGTTCTTTAGCGGTGACGACAATGACCGGAATGGGGGAGGTTGCCGGGTTTGCCTTTAACCCATCCAGGACGGCAAATCCATCAATCTCGGGCATCATCAAATCCAACAGAATCAGGTCGGGTTTTTCTGCGTTTGCCAACTGTAAAGCTTCTTGCCCACTGGCTGCTTCAAAAACCATATAGTTGCCTTGAGATTGTAAGATGCGTCGGATTAATCGGCGCGCATCTGGCAAATCATCCACAATCAAGATCTTGGGGAAGCGATCGTCGGTCATTCGGTTTAAGGCTGAGAGCAACCCCTCTTGAGGCGTCTCGAGGATGACCGATTTTTGCAGGTCAATATCCCGCAGCCAACCGTCTCCCAGGATCATTTTTTCCACCGGCAT
>JBBIPD010000177.1:6391-6704 GCA_037443025.1 Chloroflexota bacterium | reverse complement strand
TTGCACCCACCCGTACCGTTCGCTGAAAGGGTATGCACCCAGTTCCATGAGCACCATTCCGCCTTGTGAGAGCTTATTCCAGATGGCATCCATTTCTTCGATTGATTTGCAGATCACGTGGAACGATACCGATGGATTGAATTTGAACAGAGGACCGGCGCTGATGGCTTGAAATTCCCGACCCAGAAGTTCAAAAGTTGCGATATCCACCGGACCGGAAGGAGTGCTGTCGAGCTTAGATATGTGCTTTACGTGCGAGGTTTTGCCAAAAGTGGAGACATAAAAGTCCGCTGCCTGTATGGCTTCTTTGTCG
>JBBIPD010000177.1:0-6361 GCA_037443025.1 Chloroflexota bacterium | reverse complement strand
TCCATATGTAATTCGCCCTTTCTTTAGTGGATAAATTATACCCAATAAGTCCATTTTTTAATTAGTGCTCTTCGTGAGTTTGCATCAAAAGTGTTTCTGAAAGTTTTAAGTTTAGTTTCAGCAAAATCCCTTGACTTGGAGTTAACTCTAAGTGTTATACTGATTCTCGAGGTGAAACATGAAAATCGCGGAAGTCAGTGAACGGTATGGAATCTCACCGGACACGCTGCGTTTCTATGAGCGGATCGGGCTCATCCCACCTGTCAATCGAAACGGAGGCGGCATCAGGGATTACAGTGAGATCGATATCAGGTGGATTGAGTTCATCAAGTGCATGCGGAGCGCGGGGCTGCCCATCGAAGTGCTTATCGAGTACGTCAGGCTGGTCCAGCAAGGCGACCAGACCATTGAAGCCAGGAAAGAAATCCTGAAAGATCAGCGCGAACAACTCGCCGCCAGAATAATGGAGATGCAAAAAACACTGAATCTCCTCGACTATAAGATTAAGGTATATGAAAACGCCATCCTGGAAAAGGAGAAGGAATTACTTTCTGGCGAGGCTTGAATTCAACTTCTAAGTAGTAGATGAATCCAGGAGAACAAAACATGGAAAAACGTAAGCTTGGGAAGAGCGGGCTGGAAGTCTCAGCCCTTGGGCTCGGTTGTATGGGCATGAGCCGCTCGTTTGAACCGATCCCCGACAGGCAGGAGATGATCAAAATCATCCGCACGGCGGTGGAGCGTGGTGTCACCTTCTTTGACACTGCGGAAATCTATGGTCCATACACCAACGAGGAACTGGTGGGGGAAGCGCTGGCGCCTTTTCGCGGCGAAGTGGTGATCGCCACCAAGTTTGGCTTCGGACCGGACGCCAGTGGCAGGTTGCTGCCAACCATTCTCAACAGCCAGCCGGAGCATATCAAGCAAGTCGCCGAGGCTTCGCTCAGGCGGCTCAGGGTCGAAGCCATTGATTTGTTCTACCAACACCGCGTGGACCCCAACGTGCCTGTTGAAGATGTGGCGGGAACGGTGAAGGACCTGATTCAGGCTGGCAAAGTGAAGCACTTCGGTCTATCCGAAGCGAGCGCAGAGACCATCCGCCGCGCTCACGCAGTGCAACCGGTTGCTGCTGTGCAAAGCGAATATTCGCTCTGGTGGCGGCGTCCGGAGGAGGCGGTTTTGCCCACCCTGGAAGAACTTGGGATTGGCTTCGTTCCCTACAGCCCGCTGGGGAAAGGCTTCCTGACGGGTAAAATCAACGAAAACACAACGTTCAATAGTTCCGACCTGCGCAGCCGCATCCCGCGCTTCACGCCGGAGAATCGAAAGGCAAATCAGGCATTGGTTGATCTGCTGACCAGGATCGCAGAACGCAAGCAGGCAACGCCGGCTCAAATCGCCCTCGCCTGGTTGCTCGCCCAAAAACCGTGGTTCGTCCCCATCCCTGGCACAACCAGGATGGAACGCCTGGAAGAAAATCTCGGAGCGGTCAACGTCAGGCTGACAGCCGATGATTTGCAAGAGATTGAACACGTTGCGGCGAAGATTATGGTGCAGGGCGCCCGCTATCCTGACGATCTGGAGAAATTGACTTATCGCTAAGCAGGGCTATAATCCTGCAAAGCGTATGGCTCATTCTGCCCTGCCCACCTGGCGCGCCCGGTCGAGTGGTACGGTAGAATAATTTGGAAATCTCGATTTCAAAGGAGGTCTATTTTATGCCCAGCACAGTTTATTTCGGTTCGGCTCGTCAGGCTCGTTTGGAGGCAAAAGAAACCCTCCCCGCCAAACTCGATCTGATTCTCGAGCGCCTCCACCTGCGCGATCGAGTTAAAGATGAAATCGTTGCCATCAAAATGCACACAGGCAACAATATCGGGTACTCGACGGTGCATCCCGTCTTCGTGCGCAAGGTGGTGCAGGCGGTGAAGGACGGGGGCGGCAAACCCTTCGTCACCGATGTGAATTGGGACGTGCGCGGCGCGGAGGAGCGCGGCTATTCGAGCGAAACCCTGGGCTGCCCGGTCTATCCCACCGCCGGACCCGACGAGAAATATTTCTACGTCCACGAACGTCCCTTCAAAAACATCCGCGAGTGGAAAATGGCGGGCTTCATCCATGATGCGACCTTCTTGATCAACTTCGCCCACGTCAAGGGACACCCCAGCTGCGGTTTTGGGGCAGCTTTCAAGAACCTGGCGCTGGGCTGCATGATTGGCGAAACGCGCAGCGCAATGCATGACTCGATGCACTTTGATCGTTACTGGTTTCCCGAGCGCTGCCCGGATGCGGAAACGCGCCAGCGCATCGTCGCCAGTTGCCCACATCAGGCGATCGTCGAAGACCGCGAGCACCCGGAGGAACTCCACCTGCACTTTGAGCAATGCAATCAGTGCGGACGTTGTCAGCAGGTCGCGCCGCCCGGCAGTTTGAAGATTGACCCGGTGAACTTCAACGCTTTCCAGGAAGCGTGCGCCATCTCCGTCGGGTTGGTGCTATCCACGTTTGCGCCGGGCAAAGTCACCCACCTGAGCTTGGCGACGCACATGACGCCCGTGTGCGACTGTTTCGGTTTCACCAGCATGCCCGTCCTGCCGGATGCAGGTATTTTCGGCTCTGATGACATCGTGGCGATTGATCGGGCTGTCCTGGATGTGACCGGACGCACAGCCCTCATCGAAGAGAATATCCCCACCTCGCTGGAGGTCCATACCCGCCAGGGGCATCCCTTCCGCTGGTTGCATGGACCCTTAAAAGACCCCTATCTCGTGACCGAATATGGGGCGCAAATGGGGCTTGGTTCGGCGGAGTATGAGTTGGTTGACGTACTGCCGGTTGAGCAGATTGAGCGCGCCCCGATTGGTTATGTTCCAGCGCGTTGATTAAATTGCTATGTGATTGGCTGAAAGAACCCTTACATAAAAATTAGATTTATACAGCCAATCACTCAAGCAATTCGCCGCAGGGAACAGCCTGATTTGTCAAATTACCTTCGGCGAATTGCATAGAAAGGAATATGACATGGAATACGTTCGCTTAGGATCCACCGGGATGAAAGTATCCCGCATCTGCCTGGGCTGCATGAGCTATGGCGGACCGAATGAGCGCTGGCAATGGGCTTTGGATGAAGAAGCCAGCCGCCCTTTCATCAAACAAGCCCTGGAGTTGGGCATCAATTTCTTCGACACCGCCAATGTGTACTCGAATGGAAGAAGTGAAGAAATCGTCGGCAGAGCTCTGCGTGATTTTGCCGCCTCTCGGGATGAAGTGGTCATCGCCACCAAAGTGTTTTTCGCGATGGGTCCAGGACCCAACGATGGCGGTCTCTCCCGCAAGCACATTCTCAGCTCAATTGACGCCAGCCTCAAGCGCCTGGGAACAGATTATGTTGACCTGTACCAGATTCATCGCTGGGACTACAACACCCCAATCGAGGAGACTCTGGAAGCTCTCAACGACATCGTGCGAGCCGGGAAGGCGCGCTACATCGGCGCGTCTTCGATGTACGCCTGGCAGTTTGCCAAGGCGCTTTACACCTCAGACCTGCACGGTTGGACGCGATTTGTATCCATGCAACCGCACTACAACCTGATTTACCGGGAAGAGGAGCGGGAAATGCTGCCGCTCTGCCAGGACCAGAAGATCGCGGTCATCCCCTGGTCGCCGCTGGCGCGTGGGTTACTGACCCGCAAACCCTCTCGAGAGAGAAACGAAACCTTACGCGCCCAGACAGACGCCTTCAGCAAAACGCTTTACAATCGCGAGGATGACTTTGCCATCGCCCAACGGGTCAGCGAAGTGGCGGAGGGGCGCGGGCTGCCCATGGCGCAGGTCGCCTTAGCCTGGATGCTCTCCAAACCGGTCATCACCGCCCCCATCATCGGAGCGACCAAACCGCATCACCTGAATGACGCCGTCGCAGCTCTCTCGGTGCAACTCACCCCGGATGAAATTCGCTATCTGGAAGAAAGCTATCAGCCGCATCCAGTGCTTGGTCACTCTTGAATCGCGAAAACCGGCGGGTTTTTAGATAAATCATGCGCTCGGAACAAAAGGTCGAGTGGGAGAGGAGCAGCCCACTCGACCTGACCCTGCAGGCGATGAATCCACGCCTGCCCTGGTCTCGTCAATGCCGGTCAGAAGAACAAAAGGAGCAGCGCCAGCGGCGCAAGCAAAGGCAACACCAGCGCCAAGCCGCTCAGCACCAGTCCCAGCACCGCCCCCGCCAGACCCACCACCAGCCCAATCGCTCCAGCAATCAGCCCGAATACCAGCCCGATGACCCCGCCAATGACGCCTAAAATGAACTTAATCACGAACATCTTTCTCTCTCCTTTACCAAACCTGCCTGCTCCTGGGATAGCTTACTTGTCTATGTTTCAATATACGCAGATACTGGGGTCTGGTTGCGCGAGGCGTCGGATTGCGACTGTGAACATCCCAATTGGGGCAGGTGGAGAGCAGACAAAGGCGGGCTTGATCAACCCTGCTTGAATTCATCAATTTCCACTCCCAGGTGGGAGATGATAATCTTCACCGGCCAATGGCGATGTTCGCCAAAGGCTTTGATGGCCTCCCTCAAAGCGGTTTGTTTTTCCAGGCGATAGCGGCTGAAACGCCCCGGGGATTTTATCGAGCCCAGATATTCGGCGATGCCGCTTGCCGTGCCATCGCTGTTGGCAAGGGCTTCGCGCACATATTCCTCTAAAACACGGCGATATGCACCGATATCCATCATCAATTCCTCAACGTGAAAATGCCCCGACAATCGCGCCTTATCATCGCCCTAGCGGCGGATCCGGCGCTTTGGTCGGGGGATGGGTACACCCATTCTATCCGAGGGCGCCGCTTAGTCTTCTTCTCTATGATACTTGAATGATACCTTAAGTTTTGCCCGGTAGGCGAGCACCTTCCTGTCCTCAATCTGCAGGTCAAGATCCACAACCTCGGCAATTCGCAGGTCTTTAAGGGTCTTTGCGGCTGTTTCGACTGCGTTGGCAGCCGCTTTTTCCCAGGATTCGCTGCTGGTGCCGACCAGCTCAATGATTTTATACACACTTTCCGACATGTCTGGTTTCTCCTTTTCTTCTTGCCCGGCGGGTTACGCCGGGTTCTTCGTCCCACTCATCTCCACTATTGCGCCCGCAGCTCTCCCACCTCCTGCACATCCACCGGCACGCCCTCGATCTCCCTGGGGATGAGATCGCGCGGGTTCAACTGGGATGCATCCAGTTTGCGGTCAACCATCACCACCAGCCCAATCTCCCCCGTCTTTTTTCCGCCGCGCCGACAGAAGCCCACACCCACGCCCACCACATTGGCTTTCGCCATTAGCTCACCAGCGTACGCCTGTTTCACCGCCAGGGCGCGCTGGGTCGCATCTTGCGAGTAGGCAGCCTGGTTCTCCTCGCTCACAGGTCAACCTCCAGGCAATCCAGCACGAGTTGAATAGGGTTGATGATCGTGCTTTGTTCCGATCCAGCAAAAAGCAGCCCCACTGCTTTCAACTCGCTCTCGGATACAACCAGCGATCCAGAGTCGCCGCCTTGCGACATCGCTCCGGCGACAATCTGATTGTCAAAGGTGGCTGTACGCCCCACGCCATAGCTGACCGAGACGGTGGCGTCCACCACGTTGATTTCGCCAGTGGTCAAGCCGGTTGTCCGTCCAGATTTGCGCACCCGCATCCCCAACGCAGCCGGTAGAACGCCGCTGACCACGCCAATCTCCAGGATTTCGTCCAGGATGTCCCGCTCGTCCAGCGGGCGCGCCAGCGCGGCATCCACGTTATTGGTCGCGCTGGGATTCGCCCGAATCACTTCCAGACGGTGGCGGGAACCGAGCAGGCGCGCCAGGGCGTTGCCCAACCCGGCGATGCCTTGCGCCACGCCGCAGGTGGGCGGTTCGACATTGAATTGTATCGGGCAGAAACGCTCCAGGCGGGCGATGGTATCCGCCCCATCCTGCCCGCCGTCGGCTGGACCGGGCTGAAGGATGGGGTCGCCCGGAGCGGCGTCGTTGCTGTTTGCCAGCACGTGGTTATTTGAGAGAATCATTCGGGCGCGCGTGGTGCGGTCGCGCACCACGCATCCCAAAGTCCCGGCGGTGATTTTATAATGCCCGATGCTCACCCCACCCGGCGCGGGTCGCCAGCGTTCGGTGCGAGACTGAAAGGCGCGGATCAAACCCACTTCCACCACGTCGGTGCGAATGCCGTCAATCTCGCGCGGCACCACCGCCTTCGGCTCCAGCCCCATCAGGGGCACCTTCTGACGCACCAGCACCACCACACTCAGCTCGCCTGTGTTGCGCCCCTGAGAGATTTTCTCGCCCACCCCCACGCCGACAACATTCGGCTTGG
>JBBIPD010000176.1:0-6726 GCA_037443025.1 Chloroflexota bacterium | reverse complement strand
GTGCGTATCCTGTACCTGTCCCAATACTTCCCCCCTGAAGCCGGCGCCACCCAGGCGCGCGCCCTGGAGATGGCGCGCAACTGGGTGAAACTCGGACATTCCGTCACCATGATCGCCGAAATCCCCAATCACCCTTCGGGCATCATCCCGCCCGAATACCGGGGTAAGCTGTATGAGCGCAGCCAGTTAGAGGGGATTGAGGTCATCCGCGTCTGGGTCAAGGCATCCCCCATCAAGAATTTCCGCAACCGGATGCTGTTTTACCTGACATTTATGCTCAACGCCGCCCTGGCTGGCGTCCTTCTCGCCCACGGTCGGTACGACCTGGTCTACGCCACCTCCCCGCCTCTATTCGTCGGCGCATCCGGACTGTTCCTAAGCTGGTCCAAGCGCATCCCCTTTGTGTTCGAGGTGCGCGATTTATGGCCTGAATCGGCGGTCGAACTTGGCGAGTTATCCAACCCGACCGCCATCTCCCTGGCGACGCGCCTGGAGACCGCCTGCTACCGGCGAGCGCGGCTCATCGTGGTGGTCACCCAGGGTATTCTCCATCGCCTGATAGAAAGGGGTATAAACCCGGCAAAGCTCATCCTCGTCCCAAATGGCGCCAATGTGGAGCAGTTTCGCTTCAATGAAGCTGCCCGCGCCCGCCTGCGCCAGGAACTGGGGCTTGAGGGGCGCTTTATCGCCATCTACGCCGGCATTCACGGCATCGCCCAGGGTTTGGAGACGGTCATCGAAGCCGCCAACCTGCTCAAAGATAACCCTGCCATCCATTTCTTACTGGTCGGTGATGGTCCCAAAAAAGTGGAACTCATGGACCTGGCGCAGAGATATCAGCTCCCCAATCTCAATTTCATCCCCGAACAACCCCGCGAGACCATCGTAGATTACCTCTCAGCCGCAAACATTGCCCTGATACCCTTGCGCAACCTGGACCTTTTCAAAGGCGCGTTGCCATCCAAGATATTCGACGCCTGGGCATGTGAATTGCCGGTGATAATCAATGTCGAAGGAGAAGCGACGCGCATCATCCACCAGGCGCAAGCCGGGATATCAATCCCGCCCGAAAATCCCCAGGCGTTGGCGGAAGCCCTGCTCAGCCTCTCGACTCAGAAAGACGCCTGTCGCGAGATGGGCAAACGCGGCAGAGAATTCACAATCCAACGCTTCTCCCGTCAGTCCCAGGCGCAGTATCTGGCGCAAACTCTGCAAGATCTCATCTCACACAACAAGGTGCAACCATGAAAATCATCCATGTCGCCGGGGCAAGACCCAATTTCATGAAACTGGCGCCGATCTTGCGCGCTTTGCAAGCGTATCCCGAAATCCATAACATCCTGCTCCACACCGGGCAGCATTATGACGTCAATATGTCGGATGTCTTCTTCGACGATCTCAAGCTACCCCGACCTGATGTCAACCTGGGAGTCGGTTCCGGCAGCCACGCCCTCCAGACCGCTGAAATTATGCAACGCTTTGAACAGGTGATGCTTTCGGAACGTCCAGACCTGGTTTTGGTGGTCGGCGATGTCAATTCCACCCTGGCATGCAGCCTGGTTGCCGCTAAGTTGCACACCCCTATTGCCCATGTCGAAGCCGGTGTGCGCAGTTTCGACCGCAGCATGCCCGAAGAGATCAACCGCCTGGTGACCGATGTCCTCTCCGATCTTCTCTTCACCCCTTCCCGACACGCCACCGAAAACCTGCGTCGGCAAGGGATCCCGGAGGAGAAAATTTACTTTGTTGGGAACGTCATGGTTGACTCGCTGCTCGACGCCTTGCCCATCGCCAGCGAACAGCGCTCATGGGAGAAATGGGGACTGACCCCCGAAAATTATGCGGTGCTGACCCTCCATCGCGCCTCGAATGTTGATGATCCCGCAAACCTGCGCCAGATTCTCTCCACCCTCGCTGAAGTCTCCAGGCGTCTACCGGTGATTTTTCCGGTCCACCCTCGCACCAGACAGCGCATCCAGGAGAGCAACCTCGGCGGTATTACCCGGGCGTCCCCCGGCTTGATTTTATGCGAGCCATTGGGTTATCTCGATTTTCTGTGTCTGATTGCCAATGCGCGTTGTGTTCTGACCGACTCAGGCGGCATCCAGGCGGAGACGACCATCCTCGGCGTCCCCTGTCTGACCTTGCGCCGGAATACCGAGTGGCTCGAGACGATCGAACAAGGCACCAACCACCTGGTTGGAACCGACCAGGCGCATATTCTTCAGGTTTTGGATGAAATCCTCGCCCAGGGGAAGACAACGCCCCAAAGACCGGAAGGGTGGGACGGTCGGGCAGGGGCGCGGATTGCAGAGATACTTCACCGCCGCGCCCAAATCCTCGCTCGTTGATACCTCATGAAAATCTCGCCTCCCCCTGGCGACCCAATCGCTCAAACCATCTTGTGAATCTCGTCAATATAGGGCTGCCAGGCGCTCACGTCCTGCCCGGCGCGCAGCCGCAGATAATACGCCTGGGTGATGTTCCCCTGCTGTTCGGGATTGAATTTCTTGAAGGGGATTTGCTTCTGGTGGCTTTTTAATAACCCTCCCTCGCCGCCAAAATCATAAGCCAGCTCCTTATCCCGAAATTGGGCGCGCAGGGCTTTGAATAAATAAATCCATCCCATTTGCTGGTATTGCCAGGCATGGGTCAATTCGTGCACTAACCAGTCCAGCTTATACCGCTCCGGGTCTCCCAGGGGCGGCAGGGTTTTAGGCAACGGAACAGGGAAAAAACAGTGATTGCCCAGGGTGATAGCGTTATGGCTGTCTTTGCCCGGCGGCTCCATCCCCTTCAGCTTCCGCCCGATTCGGTCGAGCGTATCGGGAAAACTGGCGCACTCATGGATTCGCACCCGCTCGTACTTTAGCGATTGTCCGAAAACCGGCTGAAATTCCTCGATTTCCCATCCATAAAGCCCACGCACGATCTTCTCACAATTTTCTCTCATCTCTGTTCTTCCCCTTGTCCATTACCACTCACCCACCTCAAGGCAGTTTCCAATAGGCAATCTCATCCATTTCAGCGTGATAGCCCTCGTTCCCGCCTGTGCCGATAAAGACGCCAAAACCGCCCCGGTCATACGTGTCATCCTGCACCTCTTCCAGCAGGTAACCGTTAGCATAAAGGCGGAAGGTATCCCCCTCCACCCATAAACCTAAACGGTTGGTTTGACCCGATCCCGCCAAAATATAAGGGCTGTAGGTCCAATCCACCAGCCCGGTAAATTTATTTCCATCCCAGATAAGCAGGGAATACTGCCCATAGCAGGAGAACCCAAAAAGGTACCCATCGCTTGTATCCGAGCAGAATATCACCCCATACCGGTCCAGCCCGGCGCAGTCCAACGGCGTCGCCACCGCCTCCAGAAAGTAATCAACCGGTTTACGCCCCGTGATCATCCACGAATCCCAGCTCACCTCTGAAAAAGAGACCATCAACAATTTGCCATCCTCTATCTCGAAGCTGACATAATCATCGTCATACAGCGACCAGTTGGCGCTGTTTTTGAAATCATCCCGCCAGGCTGGTTCGCCCAGGCTTGCCTTTGGATCGCTTGGCGTGGGTGTGGCGGTCTCAGCCGGGGTCGGAGTCGAGCCAGGCGTTTGGGTGGGAGATGGTGAGATTGTGCCCGTCGGCGTAAGGGTAAAGGTGGGTTGGGACGTGGGCGAGGCTATCTCCGGAGTGACCGTAACGGCTTCTTCGGGTATGGGACTGCCGGACGCGGCGTCGGTCAGTTGGGCGATAATCGTCTCAGCAGCCTGGGTATAGACTGCCACCTGGGTGCCGTCTGCGGCTGGCGTGCTCATCGGCAGGTTGCAGGCGCTCGCCAGCGCAGTCAACAGGATCGACCCGAGAACGAGCTTTGTTTTGATCCAGCTCAACCTTTTCTTCCTTTTTTAATGCGACAGGTATATTATACCCTTCCCAATTGTCGGATTGACCGGTT
This sequence comes from Chloroflexota bacterium, assembly GCA_037443025.1. Taxonomy (GTDB): domain Bacteria; phylum Chloroflexota; class Anaerolineae; order Anaerolineales; family UBA4823; genus JAQBDA01. Next base: position 2,774 of record JBBIPD010000176.1, on the reverse strand, counting down.
GGGTGATTGGGATTAAAATAAATTCGGAGAGATAAACTATGCCGCTCTACGAATATATCTGTTTGGATTGCAAAAACCGTTTCGACGCTCTCCGCCCCATGAAGGACGCCGATGAGCCCATCGAGTGCACCCAGTGCCAGAGCCTGCACACTTCCCGCATGATTTCTCTTTTCAACGCCCAAAGCGGCGGACGGGTGATCGCCGGCAGCGCTCCTGCGGGTGGCTGCGCTGGATGCAGCGCCTCGTCTTGCGCTTCCTGCGGACGGTGAACTCGGCGCGCCAATCAACCCGGGTTTTCTACCTCCCCCACTTCCCAGGTTAATCTTCGTATATACGCTGCGTTTGTGCTATTAACGACCGCTTTACCAGTGTTCGTAACGCACCAATTCCGCCAAAGGCTTGCGTTCCTTCGGACCGGGGGTATCCGCCGGGTACCCCAGAGGGGTAAAAATCAACGGCTCCACATCATCCGGCAAACCCAAAAGCTCCCGCGCCGCTTTGGCGTTGAAGGCGGCTATCCAACAGGTACCGAGCCCCAGGTTAGCCGCCGCCAAAATCAGGTGGTCCATCACAATTGCCACATCCACATCCAGATAATGGCGCCTATCTTCGCGCACCCAACTGTAGCGCGGCACCCCAACCGCGCAGATTACCAGCGGCGCCTGGGTGAACCACTCCTTGGAGTAGATACGTTGCAGAGCTTCCTTTTTACCCTCGGTGTGGATGACAATGATTTGAAAAGGCTGGCGGTTTGCCGCGGTCGGCGCCAGTCGCGCCGCCTCCAACACCTCAGCCAGTTTCTCGTCTTCCACCGGGTCCGGCTTGTATGCCCGGACGCTGTATCTCGCTCGAATTAATTGACTGAATTCCATACGCATCTCCTTCTTCGTATTTTCGTCTTCAATAAACGACGCGTTGATCTCTGAATGTCTCCACATCCACGTAAACATCGCCCAGGTGGAGAGTCCTCGCCTCGCTGATATCTTCCACGGGGGTCAGCAATTCCACCAGACGGCGTTCCCGGTCAATCGCCTGGATGATACCCAAGCCCAGGCAAAAACCGCGGTTATCTTCGAGCGCTGCCAGGCGCTGAATGGAGAATCGTGGAATGGGCAACACAGCCAGTTTTGTCCAATCCAGCCAGACGCGCTTGGCAGGCGTGAAATACTCCGCCAACATGCGCCTTCGATATGCCTGGCGGTGGCTCATCTCGCGCGGTTGGACAGCTTCACAGGGCTTTAAAGTGACAACTTTAGTCCGCCTGCTTCGCCGTAAATTGGTCAGCAGGGGTTCAAGCTCCCTCTCCCTCTGGATGGCAATCACAAGCCGCGGCTCCAGCAAATCGAACTTGGCGTATTTCAACGCCTGCCCACCCTGCATTGGGTCTATCAGCCCCGAGGTATCGTACACAATCGTTGGGTATCCGGCTTGGAACGCTGCCGCGCTCAGGCGGGCAACCCCCACCAGCAGGGGCAGCATGTGCCCGCTGGGAGTGGTCGAACCGATGAATTTACGCCAGATTTCTCCCCGCGGCGGATAGCGACTCTCCCCCGGCTGACTCAAGCCGATGGATATCGTGGTCGGTGGACCCAGTACGCTCTGCCCCGGGTCGCCATCCAGGAAGGCTGCCCTCCCCTGAGCTTTGCCAATTCTCTCGTACAGATACTTTGCCAGGGTGCTTTTACCGGTGTCCGTTGCGCCAATGACCATGATGACGCCCTGGCATTCATCAACCTCGAGCTTCTCCCACTCTTCTGGAATAATCGTTGTATTCTCGGACATGCCGGGACCGGTTTTAGCGTTGAACCTGTGATTGATTTAAGATAATTATGACAACCTATTACATCGGCTCGTAAACCACCGGGCGCAACAGGCTGCGGTCGAAGTCCGCGATTCGTTCTTTGCCCAGGGCAATCAAGGCTTCATACGCTCGCTCTGCATCGGTCCTCAATTGCTCGATATCCACCCCGCGACATCTAGGCGGCAAAGGCGCGAGCCATTGGCGCATGCGCAGGAACATCTTCACCGCCCCGTTGTAGTTTCCACGCTCGATTTGCAAATAAGCCACAGCCACCTGTAAAATCGCCCGATAGAGCTCTCGTCCTGGCGTTTCATCCTCGTTCCAGACCTCCTCGAGCGTTTCATGGGCTTCGAAATACTCGCCGCGGTTGAATTCCTCCAGACCGCGTTGCGCCTTGAGCGGTAGCCCCTCCCGACAGGCTTCCTCCACTGCCGCATAATCCGGGATTCGGATATATTTCTGGATGATCTCCGGCAAAGCGCTGAAGAACTGCGAGCGCGCCAGGGCTGCCTCCGCCCCGCGCTCCCTCGCTTCCTTCAAACTCTCAACATCAACGTGGGAACCGAAACACACCAGGGGAATGCGCCTTGTTGCAGGCACCGATTTGATCAGCCCAATCCACTCTCGCCAGGGTATAGCGTCGTTATCCAAATCAACAATCAGCAGAGCCGGTTGCCAATGGGTAAGATTCTCCAACAACATCGCCCCCGGACCAACCAGGTGCTCGGCGAATTGTCTCGACGGCGCTGGTTCACTCGGTTGCGAGATTTGCTCCAGGCGCTCGATGAGCTTAATCTGGTAATCCAATCTTCGGGCTGCGTTTTCGATTCGGGACGTAGAAAACAAATCCGCGGCGAAAGCAACAATAAGAGGGGGTTGGCGATGGGGGGTTGCCATACCCCACATTATACAACTTATCCAAACTTCCTTGACGCACCCGAAGACATATAGTAAACTACCCTTCGCCTGGTCC
>JBBIPD010000175.1:0-6736 GCA_037443025.1 Chloroflexota bacterium | reverse complement strand
AGGCGATGCTCAGGACACGGGACATCCCCTCGTCTATCACCCTGAGTTCCCTGCCGTCTGAGACGCGCCACAACCGCACGGTATAGTCATCGGAAGCAGTCGCCAGGGTGTTGCCGTCGGGCGAATAGGCGAGCGCATTCACCCAACCCCCATGACCGCTCAGGTTGCGCACCAGCTCGGCGTTTGAGACGCGCCAGATGCGGACGATGCTATCGTCTGAACCGGTGGCGATGAACTGGTTATTGGGGGAGAAGCTGACACACAGGATGGGAAAAGGATGCCCCTGCATGGTACGCAGTAATGAATAGCCGCTCACTCGCCACAGTCTGAGCGTGTTGTCGGTTGAAGCTGACGCCAATAACCTCCCGTCGGGAGAGAAATCCACCCCCCACACTTTTCCGGTGTGACCTTTGAGGACAGCCACCGCATTCAAGATTTGAATCGGAGGCGGTTGGGTGGGCTTGCATTCTTGAGACAACTCGGGTGGGGAGAAGGGTTTGGCAAGGCGATTGTTGCTCTCGTCGCTCTCCTCAACCTGCTGGAGAGAATCGACGATGAGTGTATTCTGAGGGGAATAACCGATAAACCATAATGAAATCGAATCCCCAGCCGCCAGACCGTTATCCACAAACTGCTGTACCCCGTTCAGGCTGACGATAAATGGCTCTGAGGCGATTGGTCCTCCATTGGTAATCGTCACCCGTGCGCCAAGAGGGTTCAGGCTGCTGTAGCACGCGCTCGGATTTTCTGGCTCGAAAGTCATTTCACCTGCAATCAGATCGGGCAACGGGGGCTCGGTTGGAGTGACAACCGGAGTGGGGGGAGGGGTCGTGGTTGGCAACGAGGCGTCTGTAATCGTGCAGCTTGCCACCAGGAGGAAAATTATAATGGAGACAAGCTGCACGATGATCTTTGACCGAGAGAAGCTAAAGCTGGATGCGTTCTTCTCCAGTGCGCATCGCATTGAAGGCTGCAATCGATACCTCCAGCATATCCAGGCTGGGTTCGCGAGTGGTCAGACTTTGCAGCGCCAGATTCGGTTTGACCAGCAAGCGCACAAGGGCAGAATCGAGGTGATTGGCTGACCAGCGGATGTATTCGTAAGCAAGCCCAGCCAGGACCGGAATCAAGACGACCCGGCTGACAAGCCGCCAAATTAAGGGCATTGGACCCAGCAACGAGAACACCAAAACTGAAAGCAGAACCAGGGTAAGGAGAAACGCAGTGCCGCAGCGCGGGTGTTGTACCGAGAAACTGGCGACGTTTTCCGGTTTTAGTTCTGTCCCTGCCTCAAAGGCATTGATGGTTTTATGCTCCGCGCCATGATAGGCAAACACCCGTCGGATATCTGGAATGAAACCCACCGCCCAGACGTAGCCAATCAACAACAACAGGCGCGTCAACCCTTCGACAAGATTACCCCAAGCTGCGTTTAGTTGAAAAACTCTCTCGGACAATTGCCCGACCAGAGCCGGCAGTAAGAAAAAGAAGCCAATCCCCAACGCCAGAGAGAACGCCAGCGTGAGGTAGAGAGCGGGTCCTTCCAGTTTCTGGTCTTCGTCGGTCTGCACATTAGCCGAGATGGTCAAGGCGCGCATCCCCAGACCCAGGGCGTCCCAAAGCATGATTATCCCGCGCAGAAAGGGGATTCTGGCAATCTTGCTGGTATAAAGGCTTCCCAACGGTTCGGTGTGGATAACAATCTCCCGATTGGGGGCGCGCATGGCAATGGCGCAGGTGTGCTTGCCGCGCATCATCACCCCTTCGATAACAGCTTGACCTCCATATGAGGGCATTTTCGGTTCGCTCATCATCCTCCCTGTTGGCAACGATCAAGCAAGGTTATAGAAGAAGTGAATCACGGTGTCAATGCCTCGGTACCAGGTGGGCAGGTGGAGTTTCTCGTTTGGGGCGTGGAAATTGTCGTCGGGCAAGCCGAAACCGGCGTTGACCGATTCTATCCCCAGGATTTGCTGGAACTGGGCGACTACCGGCACGCTCCCGCCTTCGCGGCGGAAGACGGGGCGTTTGCCCCAAACTTTTTCCATCGCCTGCGAGATTGCTTTTACCCCGATTGAGTTCCGATCTGAGATGGAGGCTGGACCGCCTGCCATTTTAATCAGCTCATATCCCACGGTCTCTGGCACCCTGGCATCCAGGTAAGCGAGCATTTGTTGGTGGACTTCGTCTGGGTCCTGGTCTGGCACCAATCGGCAGGAGATTTTTGCCATTGCCTTTGCCGGCAGCACGGTTTTAGAGCCTTCGCCGGTAAAGCCAGACAGCAGACCGTTCACCTCTAACGTGGGGCGCGCTCCCAGGCGTTCGACCGGCGTGTAACCCGCCTCGCCCCACAGCGCCTTTGCTCCGGTTTGTTTTTTCAGAATGTCTTCATTCACGGGCAGGCGCGCCAGCTCAGCCCGCTCCTCAGCATCCAGGGGGCGCACCTTGTCGTAAAATCCCGGCAAGGTCACCCTGCCCTGGTCGTCGTGCATACCGGCGATCAGCTCGCACAGCACCTGAGCGGGATTATGCACAACGCCCCCAAAGAGACCAGAATGCAAGTCGTGATCCGGTCCGCTGATTCGCAGCTCAAAGTAAGCCAGACCGCGCAGCGCGTAGGTAATGGTGGGTATATCGGGGGCGAGGATGCCCGAGTCGGGGTTGAGGGCGAAGTCGCTTGCCAGTAAGGTTTTATGTTCTGCGATGAAACCGCCAAGATGAGGCGAGCCGATTTCCTCTTCGCCTTCAATCAAGAACTTGACGTTCACCGGCAGTTGATCGGTGCGCTGGATGGCTTCGATAGCCGCCAGGCAGGCTAACACCTGTCCTTTCATATCGCTGGCGCCGCGAGCGTACAGGTTATCGCCGCGCAGGGTGGGTTCGAAAGCGCCGCTTTCCCATAACTCAAGCGGTTCTGCAGGTTGCACATCATAATGTCCGTAAATGAGCACTGTGGGCGCGCCTGCGCCAGCGCCGGTCCACTCGGCGAAAACAACCGGATGTCCTGCGGTTGGAAAGATTTGCACGTTATCCATGCCGATGCTGGATAATTTACCCGCCACCCATTCTGCTGCGCGTTGCATATTGGCTTTGTGTTCAGGGGTGGTGGATACCGATGGAATACGCAACAGCTCTTTCAACTCGTTCAGAAAATTTTCCCGGTTGTCATGAGCGTAATTAATTGCACTTACAGCATTTTCAGACATACTCTCTCCTCAGCACTTGATGATTTCTCGCAGGCAAATTATACCCGCCTGATGGGGTTTCATGCTTGCATGGGATTAAGTTTTTGATGAGAGATGGAGAGAAGGCTTATTCGCTCTACCACCCCCATCGGCAGATGTTAGAATAAGATTATGAAAAAGGTGCGTCTGGATCTCTTGCTGGTGCAGCGAAACCTGGCTGATAGTCGTTCTCGAGCGCAACGTTTGATCATGGCAGGGCAGGTGCGCGTCAATGGGGAGTTGGCGCTGAAACCTGCTCAGATGGCGCCAATTGATGCAGAAGTGACGATTGATTTTGGACCCCTTTTTGTCTCGCGTGGGGGTGAAAAGCTGGAAGCCGCCCTGAACCAGTTTGGTCTTCATATTGAAGGATGGATTTGCGCCGATGTTGGCGCTTCCACCGGGGGGTTCACCGATTGTCTGCTCCAGCATGGGGCAGGGCGGGTCTATGCGATTGATGTTGGTCAGGGCATCCTGCATTGGAAGCTGCGCCAGGACGCGCGAGTTGTGGTGATGGAACGCACCAACGCGCGCTTTTTGACACGCCTGCCCGAACCGGTGGCTCTGGTTACCATTGATGCCTCCTTCATTTCACTGAAGCTGCTTCTTCCGGTAGTGCGCCATTGGTTTGCCGAGGCAGAGACAACCCCTCCGCAGGGCGCCGGTCGGGTCATTGCGTTAATCAAGCCCCAGTTCGAGGCGGGGCGCAGGATCGCAGCCAAGGGCGAGGGTGTGATTCGCGATTCGGCAGTTCATCGAGAGGTCTTGCTCGATGTGCTTTCCAATGCTCAGGAGCTGGGATATAGCGTTCACGGATTGATGTGTTCTCCGCTTTTGGGTCCCAAAGGCAACAAAGAGTTCCTGGCGCAATTGGTTTACCCCGCTGATAGGACCGGGGATATCGAGGATTTGATAGACAGAATTATGGGGGGCGAATCGCCGATGACGTCTTCCGCCCCGCCAGCTCCTGGTTGAGACTAAAAATCGAGTATACTTCAACCCGTTCATGAGTACCGACCATATCCGCAATTTTTGCATTATCGCCCACATTGATCACGGCAAATCCACCCTGGCAGACCGCCTGCTCCAGCTAACTGGCACCATTCCTGAGCGGGAGATGACCGAGCAAGTGTTGGACAGCATGGACCTGGAGCGGGAAAAGGGGGTCACCATCAAAGCCTCCGCGGTACGGATGATCTATAACAGCCCGGATGGAGAGCAATATGAGTTGAATTTGATTGACACCCCGGGTCATGTGGATTTCGGTTATGAGGTCTCGCGGGCTTTGAACGCCTGTGAGGGGGCGCTTCTGGTTGTGGATGCCTCTCAAGGGATCGAGGCGCAGACTCTGGCAAACCTGTACATGGCTCTCGAAGCCGATCTGGAAATCGTGCCAGTCATCAATAAGATTGATTTGCCCTCCGCCCATCCCGATGAGGTGGCTGAAGAGATCAGCAATTTACTGGGGGTTCCAAAAGACCAGATTATCCGCATTTCAGCCAAGGCAGGGATTAACGTGGACGCCGTCCTGGATGCGATTATCCGGCAGATTCCTCCTCCTAAAGGCAATGAAGATGCTCTGTAGCGGGCTTTGATCTTCGACTCTCACTACGATCCCTACAAAGGGGTGGTCGCCTACGTGCGGGTGATAGACGGAAGGATGCAAACCAGTACCACCTTGAAGTTGATGGCAAGTGGGGCGGAGGTCAAACCGATTGAATTGGGCGTTTTTGTGCCGGGGATGAAACCTTGCCCGGAGTTGACCGCGGGCGAGGTGGGCTATGTTGCGACTGGCTTGAAGACGGTGCGCGAGTGTCGGGTTGGCGACACCTTTACCTCAGCCTCGCAGCCTGCCGCCACACCCTTGCCGGGATACCGTCATCCCAAACCGATGGTCTTTGCCGGGATATACCCGGTGGAAGGCGAGGATTACGAAAACCTGAAAGACGCCCTGGAAAAGTTGCAACTCAATGACGCATCTCTAATCTTTGAGCCGGAAACGTCGCAGGCGCTCAATTTTGGCTTTCGCTGCGGGTTCTTGGGGATGTTTCATATGGAGATCATCCAGGAGAGGCTGGAGCGCGAATATGACCTGGACATCATCGTTACCGCCCCATCTGTGGAATACGAGGTCGTCTTGCGGGATGGCTCTCTGGTGCGCATCGACTCGCCTGCAGAATTGCCGGATGAAGCCCTGGTCGCCGAGGTGCGCGAACCGTGGATGAAGATTCAAATTTTCACCCCCACTGAATATTATGGCACGGTGATGGATCTTGCCACCAAGCGCCGGGGCATTTTTATTGATCAGGATTATCCTGCCCCGAACCGGGTACAGCTCAATTTTGAGATTCCTTTATCCGAGTTGATCGTAGATTTCTTTGACCAGCTTAAATCCCGCACTCGCGGTTACGCCTCGCTGGATTACCAGTTCGCCGAGTACCGCCCAGACGATTTGGTGAAGCTCGAAATCCTGGTGAATGGAGAGCCTGTGGACGCCCTGGCGACCATCGTTCATCGGGACGATGCTTATCACAAAGGGCAGGCGATTATCTCCAAATTGAAAGACATCATCCCGCGCCAGCTTTTCGTCGTTCCGATTCAAGCCTATGCTGCTGGACGGGTGATCTCCAGAGCCAATGTCAAAGCCCTGCGCAAGGATGTCCTGGCGAAATGTTATGGAGGCGATATCACCCGTAAAAAGAAGTTGCTGGAGAAGCAGAAGCGGGGCAAAAAACGGATGAAGATGGTGGGTAACGTTGAAATCCCACAAGAAGCCTTCCTGGCTGTTCTTCGTTATGGAGAGGAATAGGAAAAATGAAGGGGGTGCTGCTTTGAACGAAAAACCGCCCAATCGGGGCGATTGGCGGCGCGTCTTACCCGGTATCGTCGTCAGTCTGGTTTCCCTCATCGTCGTTTTCTATTTTGCCGATTTGGAGAAATTGCGCCAGGCGCTGCTCCTGGCGGATATCCGGTTGATTGTCCTGGCTGGCGGCTTGATGCTCTCCTGGTTGTTTGTGCGCGGCTTGTTGTGGCGCACCTTGTTAAAAAACGCCGCCTCCTATCGCGATGTGTTCTGGACGATAAATGAAGGCTACCTGATCAATAACTTTCTGCCTTTTCGCCTGGGCGAAGTGGCGCGGGCATTCTTGCTCAGCAAGAAATCCGAGTTAAGCTTTTGGGAGATTCTCTCGACCATATTTATCGAGCGCATCATGGATATCACCTACGCGGTAGGCTCGTTCCTGCTGCTTTTACCCTTTGTGGTTGGGGCGCGGGGGCAGGGAGCTTACGCCGTGCTGATGGGTGGGGTGATGTTATTGGTCTTCCTCGTTCTGTTCCTGCTCGCCCGCAATCGCCAATGGGCTTTAGAGGTCAATCGGAAATTGGGTCAACGCATACCGCTGATCAGACGTCTTACCGATAGGGTGGTGCCATCCATCCTGGATGGGCTGGCAATCCTGAACGATGGCAGGCTCTTCCTGTGGGCATTGATTTGGGCAAGCCTTGACTGG
>JBBIPD010000174.1:0-6849 GCA_037443025.1 Chloroflexota bacterium | reverse complement strand
CTGAGCTGCCTTGACCTTGAAGTATTTTCATTTGGAGAGATTTAATCATGGCTAGAGTTTCAATCAATACCCCTGCACCTGATTTCGAATTGGTTGATTACAAAGGCGACAAATTCCGACTATCCAATTACCGCGGTAGAAATGTTTTGCTCGTTTTCAACCGCGGCTTTGCTTGACCATTTTGCCAGCGGCATATGGCGCAGTTGCGTCAGGATTATGCTCAGTTTGTTGAGCGTCAGACTGAAATTGTGGTTGTCGGTCCGGATAGTTCGGCAGCTTTTAGGAATTATTGGAAGACCCACAAATTACCCTTCATCGGCTTGCCCGATCCCAAAGCGAGCGTTCTCAAGCTGTACGGGCAGGAGGTTAATTTGTTCAAATTAGGGCGGATGCCTGCTCAGGTGTTGGTAGATAGAAAAGGCATTGCCCGCTTTGTCCACTATGGACATTCGATGTCGGACATCCCCGAAAATTCTGAGATACTGGCTTTGCTGGATCAATTGCAAGATGAGCTTGCCGGGGTTGCATAATTCGGGACAATCAACCTGGTTCGCTGCTCGTCCTGAACGGTACGGCATTGCAAGACGAATTCGGAGTGAACCCCGGTAGGGATTATTCTGAGAATCCTCAAGCTGGGATGCCGAGTGATTTCTGATTAACAACGCCCCATCAAGGGGCGTTTTTCTATTTTGATGCTAAAATTTCTAATGAACGTGTGCATAACCTCAATCGCTCATATGGGTTAACAGATAAAGATGAGATGTCTCGGAAAAAGGTGCTGATTGATACCGATCCTGGGATAGATGACTCTTTGGCGATTTTGCTGGCGTTGGCTTCGCCGGAGATTGAATTGGTTGGCTTGTCGGTCGTCCAGGGGAACCGCTCGACCGCCCAAGGCGTCATCAACGCGCTGTCTGTGTTAGAACTGACAGGGTCAGGGCATATTCCGGTGGCTGCGGGTTGTAACCTGCCTCTCGTCCAGCCATCACTGTTGGCGCCGGAGACGCACGGCTCTAGCGGTATCGGATACGCCAGGTTACCTGAACCAAGCATCATGCCCGTTGAGAAACATGCGGTGGATTTCTTGATTGAGTCGATTTTACAATCCCCTGGGGAGGTCACTCTGGTCGCTATTGGTCCTTTGACCAATATTGCCCTGGCGATTAGCCTCGAGCCGAAAATCGTCACAGCAGTCAAAGAGGTTATCTGCATGGGGGGCGCCATCCGTCATCCCGGAAACACGACTCCTCTGGCAGAATTTAACGTCTATGTTGACCCACACGCCGCCCACATCGTCTATCATGCAGGTATCCCGATCACCCTGGTTCCTTTGGATGTAACTTATCAGTGTATATTGACACCAGAAGACGTTCAGCGGTTGTTAATGATCAATTCACCTCTGACGCGTTTTATTGCCGATTCGACGCGCTTCTATATGAGCTTCCATGATGAGTACCAACATATCAATGGTTGTGTCATCAACGATCCGTTGGCGCTGGCGCTGGCTTTTGCACCAGACCTGGTGAACTGCGAAGATTTGTTTGTGGATGTGGATATCTCAGGCGGCGTGAGCATGGGCAAAACGTTTGCAGATTTCTATCGCATGACGGGAAAACCCGCCAACATGAAAGTAGCATTGGAGGTGAGAGCAGGAGATTTTATGGAGCTTTTTCTGGAACGGATGGAGAGATTGAGCAAAGCGATTTCGTCATGAGTTCTTAATCAATACCAGAAAGATGTGTAAGGAGAGTGTGAAATGAATCTTGGCAAGTCCATTCGCAAAGACTTCAACACCATGACCTGGGTCCTGATCCCGGTGGCTATTGCCATCAATATCGTCATCGGGCAGATTGTTGCCGTGCTGAAGCTACCTGTCTATCTGGACTCAATCGGCACAATGCTGGTGGCAGCGTTGTGTGGACCCTGGGCTGGCGCCCTGACCGGCACACTGGCGAACATTATCTGGGGCTTGGTGATCGATCCAAACGCATTCCCCTGGTTCCCGGTAGCCTTATTCATCGGTTTTGTGACTGGTTGGTGCGCAGTGGCTGGGTTGTTCAAGACCTGGTGGAAAGTGATGATTACGGGCTTCCTGGTGGCGCTGACAGCCGCCATCGTCTCTACCCCCATCGCCATCTACGTTTATGGCGGAATCAGCGCCAGCGGTTCAGCCCTGATCACAGCTTACCTGATTCAGACCGGACGGGGCATTCTGGAATCGGTGCTAAGCACCAACTTCCTGGTGGAGCCGGTGGATAAAATTTCTACTGCCTTGTTGGCTTTTGCCATCATCGAAGGGCTTTCGCCGCGCTATCTGGCGCGCTTCCCCCGCCCGGAGAATGTCACCCTTGTTAAGGGTGAGCGCTCTAGAGAGATTATCGCGGCGATTATAGTGGCTGTGATTTTGGTCTTGATCTACGCCTTTATCCTGACCCCGTTATTGGCTACGGGTTGAAAGATTAATTCATGGTGTCTCAGTCAGAAACCGCAGGGGACATTTCCCCTGCGGTTGGTCTGGTTATGGGATAAAATAGGCTCATCTTTCATCTGAATGGGCAACAATGGCAGAACGGCTGTCGTTTTTCATTCCCAGAGAAAGCCTTATCCACCGCGCCAACCCGCTGACCAAGTTGATCCTGGTGTTTGCCACGATCATTATCTCGTTTGTCAGCCCCTGGTACTGGACGGCATTCATGTTGATCTGGATCAACGTCATTTTGGCGTTTGTCGGCAGGGTGCAGCGCGAATATCTCAACATTGTGTGGCGTTTGTTGTTGCCCGTGGTGGGTTTTCTGTTTCTGATGCAAAGCTTTTTTCTCCCTTATGGGGGTGAAGAATTATTCAGCTTCTGGTTCCTTTCGCTGACGGCAGGCAATATTGCTGTGTCTTTTCTCAACGCCTCTCGAATTTTTGTGATGGTTTCCTCTTTCATTTTGTTTATTTTATGCACCCATCCGAGCGATTTGATGTCTGATTTAGCCAGACGGGGCGTGCCTGCGCAGCTCGCCTATGTTGTCGTCTCCACATTGCAGATTCTCCCCCAAATGCGCACCAAAGCGAACACGATTATTGACGCCCAGCGGTCGCGAGGTTTGGAGACCCAGGGCAGCTTTCGCCGTCGGGTCGGCGCGCTACTTCCGTTGGTGGGTCCGCTGGTCTTTGGTTCTCTGGTAGAGGTGGAGGAACGGGCGATTGCAATCGAAGCCAGGGCGTTTGCTTCAAAGATGCCAAAAACCTCTCTGCGGGTGATTTCGGACACAACCATAGACCGGATCGCACGCTGGGGTTTGGTTTTACTTGTTATTCTGGTCGTAGCGGTTAGAATATGGCTCTGGTTAACCTCCAGAATGTGAGTTACAAGTATCCCCTTGCTGAAGCGCCTGCTCTCAATGGAATCACCCTCCAGGTGGAGCAAGGCGAATTTTTAGCCATTATTGGTCCGAACGGAGCAGGAAAATCCACCCTTTGCTATACTCTCGCCGGCTTCATCCCTCATTTCTTTAAGGGCGAATTGACGGGGAAAGTGGAGATTGATGGGCAGGACTTGGGGAAGTCGAATTTAAATCAGTGGGTGCTCACCGTTGGGCTAGCCTTCCAGAATCCGTTCAGTCAAATCACCGGCGCCAAGCTCACGGTATATGAGGAAATTGCCTTTGGTTTGGAAAATATTGGAGTGCCGCGCCAGGAGATCATGGAGCGGGTGGATTCCATCATGGCTCTCACCGGCGTCAGCGATTTAGCTCAGCGCTCGCCTTACTCGCTCTCCGGCGGGCAGCAGCAGCGGGTGGCTTTGGCTTCCATTTTGGTGATGGAGCCAAAAGTGCTTGTGCTGGATGAACCCACCTCTCAGCTTGACCCTATCGGCACCCGCGAGGTCTTCCAGGTCATCAAAAAGATGAGCGCCCGCGGGCTGACCGTGATCATGGTGGAGCATAAGGTGGAATGGGTGGCTGAGTTTGCCGACCGGGTGGTGGCTTTATTGGATGGAAAGATGGTTATGGAGGGCTCTCCAGGAGAGGTGCTGACTTCGGAGCACCTCGCCGAAAACGGTTTTGGGTTATCGCGCTATACTCAGGTAGCCCGACGGGCAGCCCAGCAGGGTTTATGGAAGCCGGATGTGCGGCTGCCGGTCACCTTGCAAGAAGCCGTGGATGGGTTCAGGAGAGGGCTGGAATGAAGATACTGGTTCAGGACCTCCATTTCACCTATCCCGGTAATGTTCACGCCATACGGGGTATCTCCCTGGAGATCAACCCGGGCGAGCAGGTGGCATTGGTTGGGCAGAATGGCTCTGGGAAAACCACCCTGGTGCGCCATTTCAATGGTCTTCTTAAGCCGACTTCTGGAACAGTGCTGGTGGGCGACTGGGATACCCGCCATTACTCTGTGGCAAAGCTGGCATCCCGGGTGGGATATGTTTTTCAGAACCCGGATGAGCAGCTTTTTTGCAAGACCGTTTATGACGAAGTGGGTTTTGGTCCCAGAAACCTGGGCTATCCCGAAGAAAAAGTTAACGCTTTAATCGAGAGCGCCCTGGCTTTGACCGAATTGAGCGATCGTAAAGATGTCAACCCTTATGAATTATCACCCACCTGGCGCAAGATGGTCGCAGTGGCATCGGTAATTGCGATGAATACGCCGGTGATTGTCCTGGATGAACCGACCACCGGGCAAGACGCGGTCAGCGTTCAGCGATTGGCGGGTGTGATTGCAGAGTTGCGCCGCCAGGGGAAAACGGTGATTACCATCACCCATGATATTGATTTTTGTGCTGAGAATTTCGAGCGGGTAATCGCCCTCTCGCAGGGACAGGTCCTGTTGGATGGTTCGGCGACGCAAGTGCTTGGCGAGGAGGAGATCCTGGCGCGCACCTATGTTGAACCGCCTCAGCTCACCCGCCTGGCGAAGCGTTTGGGCATACCTCGCGTTGTCCGTGATCAGGACGAGTTTTTAGAGGCTTACAGGGGGCTCCTCGAGGCTCGAAGACACTGAGCCTTCGCGAATTGTCGTTCTCCCCGAGAATACAACCCCAAAGACAAACGCATCACCGCTCAGGCTTTAACTGAAGCGGGGAGCACCACCAGTTCGTCATACCCGGATAGTTCGCAGGGCTGGCGGCTGTAAACCAGGTCGGGAAATGCAGCGATGACAATCTCAGCCGTGGTGTACACCTTGCAACCGGAGACAAGATGCCCCCCGAGGGTGTAACCATCTCGGTTAGATATGGAAATATGCAGATGCGATCCAAGCGATGAGACCGTCCCGGTCATGGAGACGATTTCAAAATGCCCGCTAAAGGTTGTATGCTCCTCACGGTTTGCCAGACGCAATACGGCGGTTGTCAGGCTGCCAACCCCTGAGAGCACACAACCTGCCTGGATATGGTGGTCGCTGACGAATGTCTCGATTGACTGTAAGAGGTCTTCGCCTGGACGGAGACGGAACGTATGTATCTGCATGGAAATAACCCTGTGATAGAGAATGAGCGATTAGATGATCAGTACAATTCTTCGCCTTCGGAACTGATAGGTCGCTCGACCTCGGGCGGTGTTTGGGGCGCCGGATCGCGTTTGAGCACCAGAAGGGTGATGTCATCGAATTGGGCGCTGCCAGCGGTGAACTGACTCACCGCTTCAAGAATGGCAGCTTGCACCTCTTGAGCATGCGCGCCATGATGTTTCTGCAGGATTTCTATCAGGCGACGCTCTTTGAAGAATACTCCCTCTGAATTTTGGGCGTCTGGAATGCCATCGGTATATAGAATCAGTAGATCGCCTGGTTCAATGGCGATCTCTGCCTGGGTCCAGGTGGTATCCTCATCAATTCCAATCGGCATACCGGTTGGCGTCAGGGCATGAATTGTGCCGCCGTCTTTTTGACTGAGCAGCAAGGGTGAGCTGTGACCGGCATTGCAATAGGTGAGCAGCCCGCTATCAGGATCCAGAATGCCGTAGAAAGCGGTGATAAACAGGTTCGCCCGAGCATCTTGCAGGATGCGCTCGTTGGCAGAAAAAAATACGATATCTGGAGATGCCTCATATTCCAGGGCATAGGTCCTGATGAGCGTCCGACTGAGAGCCATGTAGAGCGCCGCACCCAACCCTTTATCTGCGACATCTGCAATGAGCAACCCCACTTTGCCATCTTGAGTCTGGATGAAGTCAAAAAAGTCTCCCGCAGTTTCGCGTGCGGGGAGAAAACTCACCGCAATTTCCCAGCCGTCCAGCACAGGCAGTTCGTTGGGCAGGAAGCTGGCTTGTATGCGACCGGCGAATTCTAACTCCTGCAGGGCAGATTGATACTCGAGGGTATCGGCATATACCTCAGCCTGGTACAAGGCAGAAGCGATAGAATCTGCCAGAGACTGGAGCGCCGGGTATAAGCCTATCAATGCCCGTTTGTCCCAGGGTTGGGCGAGGCTGCGGAGTTCGATGTAAACGCAACCGATAGGCTTGCCCTCACTGACGCTCAGGATGGGGGTGAGGACGATTGGGTCGTGACGACTTGCTATTGACGACCAGGGCAGGGGGTTATTTGCCAGGAACGATTGTGGAGCTCTCTTGGTGTAAATCCAGCTCCAGACAGGCTCAATCTCTACCCGCCAGTCGCCGGTGTGCTTCAATAAAAAGCCGTCCCTGGTCATCCAGACAGCCACTCGAGCCGATGGAAACATGGCTGGCACGTGTTCTGTCAGGATATTTGCCAGGGTTGATTGATCCGGCGGAGCGTTGATAATATCTCGACCGAGATGTTCCAGCTTTTCGAGTTGCCGAGATTGTTGCCGGCTGGTTTCAGCCGCCCAGCTCAACTGGCGACCCATATAAGCCACCATCAGGAAGCCCAATATGA
>JBBIPD010000173.1:0-6850 GCA_037443025.1 Chloroflexota bacterium | reverse complement strand
TAAGGCAAGGGTCTGCAAAACCCTGATCACGGGTTCAAATCCCGTCGTCGCCTCTCAAACCACCTGAAAAAATGGGCTTTGCCAGCCCATTTTTTTATTCCCCGCCGTTTTCTTCACGCCAATTTTATGGAAATTCTGCCAGGCTCAGATTATCATCGCTACAGGGTGAGAAACCCTGGCGTTTTTATCCGCATCTGTGCGAGAAGGACTATGGCAGTATCCTACACAGTGCTGATCGTTGAGGACGATCGCCAATACGCCGAGTTGATTGCGGAGATGCTCAAAATCTCCGGACCATTCGAAGTCAACATTGCGCCCTGCCTGCGCGATCTGGCGACATGGCTGCGGGAGGCGCCGCCCGATTTGATTCTTCTAGACGACCTGCTGCCAGACGGAACCGGTTTAGAGGCTCTGACGGAGATTGCCGCTCAGGGGTTAAACCTGCCGGTGGTGATGATGATCACCCCCGGCGACGAACATACCGCCTTTCAATCAATCCAACTTGGCGCCGCCGATTATCTAGTTAAGGATACCAGCGAGCTGGTTGCCTTACCCTCGTCCCTGCGCAAAATTATCCGTGATTACGAACTGCAACGCAGGCTCAACCGCTCGTTAGAGCAGATTCGCTACCAGGCGTTACTGCTCAACAACGTCCGAGATGCGGTTGTCGCCTGGGATTTGGAAGGAAAAATCACCTACTGTAACCCAGCCGCCCAAAACCTGTTTGGTTGGAGCAAGGAGAAGCTGCTTGCGCTGCCAGTTGCGAGTTATATGAATGCCTTCCGCCCCCCGGTGAGAATCCCGCGCGGCGAGGGCACCGGTGGGCTGCGCGTAGAACGCAGGTTCCTTCACCGAAAGGACAAAACCATCTGGGTCAGCTCGCATGTGTACGCCCTGCGCGATCAAAGCGTAAACGGCAGGCTCATCGGCTACATGGATGTCTGTCGAGACATTAGCGAAAACAAGCAGATGGAGGCAAAAATCCGGGCTGCCCAGACCCAGCTAATGCAGGCGGCTCGCCTGGCAGCCATTGGCGAACTGGCGTCAGGGGTCGCCCATCACATCAACAACCCCCTCACCACGGTCATCGCCGAAGCTCAGATACTGCTCCACAGTTTGCCAGCAGACCACCCCAACCGTGACTCCCTGATAGCGATTGAACAGGCAGGGTGGCGGGTGCAGAAAGCGGTCCAGCAGCTCCTGGATTTCTCTCAACCCCCGCCCAACGCTTTAGAAATCCTGAACATCAACGACACAATCCGTTCAGCCGTCAATCTGGTTGGCGAAACCATCCGTGCGCATCATATTGAATTGAAAGTGCGCTTATCTCAACAACTACCCCATCTGCGCGGCAACCCGCGGCAATTGATTGACCTTTGGGTAAATATGTTGCGCCTGGCGCAAGGGGCTGAATCGAATGGACGACCGCGCTGCATCACCATTCGCACCAGCGCCCCAACCCTGCAGTCAGTCCTGGTGGAAATCAGCGATGATGGGGAACCGATACCACCCGGCGATATGGACAGCCTGTTTGACTCGGGCTTGATGAAAGGGCTGGGGGGGCGCGGCAACGGCTTGGAACTGGCGATTTGCCAGGAGATCGTCCGCCAGCATCGCGGGCAGATTACCGCAGAGAGCAATCCGAATGATGTTACAATTTTTCGGGTGACTCTACCCGCGGAGGGATGAAATGAGCATTTATAACATCCTGATCATTGAAGATGATGAAATCGTCTCGCGTACTATCGAACGCAGCCTGCGCAACCAGGACTTTAAAGTAACCGTTGCCAGAAGTGGAATTGAAGGGCTGAAAATTGCGCGCAGCCAGGTGCCAGACCTGGTGATTTTGGACGTGATCATGCCGGGGATGGATGGCTACACCGTCTGCCGTGAGATGCGCGGCGACCCCAAGCTGTCGTCTGTCCCGGTGCTGTTTCTCACCGCCAAGATTAAGGACGAAGATAAAATTACCGGCTTTAAAGCCGGCGCGGATGATTACCTCAGCAAACCCTTCAACATCGACGAGTTAATTTTGCGCGTGCGCGCCATCCTCAGACGGGTGGGCAGGTCCAACAATCGGAGTGAAAACGCGAGCCAGGTTGATTTAACAGGCACAGAGCTGACTCCCAACGCCCAAAAGGTGCTCGAGCGCATTCAAGCCACATCCAAGGCGATAGAGCCGGGGCGCTTCTTGATCGTGGGCGATTATGTATTGGACACCCATACCTATGAACTACACACCCCCAAACAAGGCGCTCTGCGCCTGACCCCGATTCAATACGATTTGCTCTATCACCTGATGAGCCATCCCAACCAGATTTTTACCCCCAGCCGTTTGCTCGATGAAGTCTGGAATTACCCATCAGACGCTGGCAGCCCGGATTTGGTGCGAGTCCATATAAAAAATCTGCGTGAACGGATCGAACCAGACCCCAGTTCACCCAGCTTCATCCGCACCGTGCCAGGTTACGGATACACGGTCAACCGCGACATCAAATAAACTCTTCATAACCCTCCCGAGAAGGGGAACGGTGGGCATTTTTTCGAGGAGCGCTTGCAAGAGCATTGCAAGCGCTCCTCACGCATTGAGCGTGATGATAATCATTGAAGACGATGGGCTATAATTAACTCATCGGCGCTGCGCTAAAACGGCTGCCGAAACAACATCCCAAACAGGGGCGGCTCGTCCCTCCTCCAGCCGCCCGCTCTGCCTGGCGCTGCTATCTGCGACCTGGCATTTATCCTGCACCGCCAAGGATATCAACGTATGATGCCTCTTACCAGCCCATCATTTCCATCACCTTCGGGAAGCTGCCTATGACCCAGAAAAACCGGGCGCAGCAGAATGAACCTGATATCAGGTTGCAGCCAGAAGGAACAGAAAATCGCGAGCGAATTGCCCTGGAATTGATAGCCCGATTCAGCCAGCAGGACCTGGCGTCTGAGACGGTACAGGAACGCCTGGCAGTCGAGCTGTGCGGGCTGTTCAACGCCCAGGCAGCGTATGTCCTGACCCTGGAGGGTCTCACCGCAAAGATTATCGGTTATCACGCTCAGAAGGGCAAAGGTTATAAATCAGACGGCATCTCCCCGGATTGGGAGAAGGGCTGGGTGGAGAAAGCCATGCAAGAAAAAGCCGGCGCTTGCACCCGTGCCGGGGAAAGCCAGGCGGAATTTCAACTCCCAAAACCGCTGGCTGAGCTGGAAATGCCGTATTGGCTTTGCGCCCCCCTTATTACCGAAGGGGAAAGCCTTGGCGCTTTAATTGTGCTTGGGGAAAATTCCCCCTGCGAGGCAAAAGATCGAACTTTGTTGAGCCTCATTGCCGACGCCCTCGCCCCAAAAATCCCGTATCAGGCAATGGTTCATAACCTGAAGACCATTCGCGACCAGCTGATGCACTCGCGCAATGTTCTCCGGGCATTGTTCGATAGCTTTCCAGACAGCCTGTACATCGTTGACCAGAATTATCTGCTCACCGCGGTCAATATGGCTCGCGCCAGGCGCACGAAACAACATCCCAACCAGTTGGTGGGAAAACCCTGTTATCAGGCGCTCTTCGGTCGCGCAGAACCTTGCCCCGAATGCCGTGTCCGGGTGTCCCTGGCGCGTGGGGAGAACACCTCTCGCACCCGGAGAGAGCGGCAAGCGAGCGGCGAAATCCTGGAATGGGAGATATATTCCTACCCCATCAGAAATAGCGAAAACCAGGTGGTACAGGCGATTCTCCTGGAGCAGGACATCACCGACAAGCTGCACCTGGAGTTGACCCTGGCTCAATCTGAAAAGCTGGCGGCAATGGGGCAATGGGCTGCCAGTCTGGCGCACGAAATCAATAACCCCCTCACAGCGATTATCGCCAACGCTCAATTGCTCAGGAAAGAAATCCCACCCGAGGATGACAAGCATGAACTGGTGGAGCTTATCGCCCTGGCTGGCGAACGCGCCAACCAGGTGGTGCGAAACCTGCTGGACCTGGCGCGCAAAGACGAGTACCTTTTTGGACCGACCGACATCAACCAGACCATTCGTAAGTCTTTGGATTTTTTACAACACGAGCTGGCTGCCCGGGCGATTAACCTCATCTACGAACCTGCTGAGTCGCTGCCCCTGGTGAACGCCAGCCCAGATCACCTGCAAGGGGTGTGGCTGAACCTGCTGACCAACGCCATGGACTCAACCGAAGACCTGCCAGGCGAGATTCGGATTAGCACAGCCCTTAAAGCCAACGATGTGCAGGTGGTCATCGAGGATAATGGCAGGGGGATTCCTGCAGAGAGGCTCGAGCGCATCTTTGAGCCTTTCTTCACCACCAAAGCCCCTGGCAGAGGCACCGGCTTGGGGTTGGCTGTTTGCGACCGGATCATTAAACAACATGGCGGGCGCATTCTGGTCGAAAGTCAGCCGGGGTTGGGCACCCGCTTTACTGTCATCCTGCCGATAACATGAAGCCCAGGCGAGACACCCTCCAGGATAGCAGAGCTTACGTCCCCCAATCTCGCAGATAGAGAAAATCATAGCCAACCGTGCGGTTGCTGAGCTTGGCGATGGGCGGCATCAGACGTTTGTAATGGCTACGGCGAACTCGATTGACCACCTCGCGGACAAAGCTCTCCTGAAAACCCGCCTGGATACAATCCTCGGGCGTGTAGCGTTTGTCCACCAGCAGATACAGCAGTTGATCCACCTCTGCATAGGTGAAACCCAGCTCGCCCTCATCGGTCTGACCCAACCACAGGTCGGCGGATGGCGCTTTGTCAACGATGACCGGTGGGACGCCCATGGCGCGCGCCAGTTGGCGCAATTGGGTTTTATACAAATCCCCATTCGGGTTGATAGCGCATGCCGAATCGCCGTAGAGGGTGGTGTACCCTAAAAGAATCTCCGTCTTATTCCCCGTGCCGACCACCAATCCCTTGAATGCTTCTGATTGATCGTAGAGAATGATCATCCGGGCGCGAGCCATCACATTACCCCGACGAATCTGGCTCATCTCTGGAAACCTCTCGAAAAGCGGCTCAACCATCTCCGTAATCGGGATGGTGAGCGATTGCACCCCAAGGATATCAATCACCATTTGAGCGTGATCCAGCGAGTCAACCGAGGAGGTCTTATACGGCATCCGCACCGCCAAGACGTTTTCCGCTCCCCGGGCTTCCGCCGCCAGATAGCAAGACAGCGCCGAATCCACCCCCCCAGAAAGCCCAACCACCGCGCGGGAGAAACCGGCGCGGGTGATCTCGCTTTGGATGAACCCGGTCAGGATTTTTCGAGCCAGTTCGGTATTGATGGTCAAATCAATCATAGCAGCACTCTGGAGTAGTAACCCTTTTACAAAGGACAAATCCGAAGCTCGTTCAAAGTCAACTTTTTCTGCCGCTCAGCCTCAGCGATTAACCTGGGCGCCCTCACCCAGGATTCGCCCCAACTCGCGGATTACCAGAGCGGTTCGCTCGTCGCGCAACAAAGGCAACATGGCGCGAGTTCGGTGAAGCTGATTGAGGTCAACCTCTGCCAGCCTGAGAGCTTCTTGATGATAAGGCGCCTTGAGGAGCAGCTCTCCGCTGGGATCGAAGATGGTCGAACCGCCCCAAAAATTCAACCCGTCCTCATAGCCCACCCGGTTGACATGGATGACAAAATTCGTGAACAGGCTGGCATAGGCGCGGTTGATGTGCTCCACCCAACGCGCCGATTCGAGGTGTGGCTCTGTGTTCAGACCGCGCCCTGGAGAAGCGGAGGTAAAAATCAGCACATCCGCTCCGTCCAGCCAAAGCAAGTAGGGAGGCGAGGCATGCCAGAAGTCTTCGCAAATCAACAATCCCATCCGCCCGAAACGGGTATCGAACGCTTGCAATCTGTCCCCCCAGGCGAAGAAGCGACCCTCATCGAACAATCCATAGGTGGGCAAATAGACTTTATGGTGGACATGCACCACTTCCCCCTGGGACAGGTAAGCCGAGGCGATGTAAAACCGATGGCGGGTATCCTCCTCGACAAACCCAACCACGATGTCCAACCCTCGGCTCGCTTTCAGCAAAGGCGCGAATACCGGATCGTCCGACACGGGTTTATGGGCGACGCCCGAGGCAAGGTCTTGCAGGACATAACCGGTGAGGGAGAGTTCGGGAAAAATCAATAAATCGGCTCCCCGCGCCTCTCGGACGAAAGCCAGATGTTTTTCCAGGTTTGCCGGCACATCCCCCAGGCGGGTGTTGATTTGCGCCAGCGCGATGTTTAATCTCATGCGCCCTCCTGTAAATGTCGAAGATCACACGTTACGTAAAGTGTACCAATAAAACTCGTTTCGAGGGGACCACTTATCCACTTTGGTCAACCTGCCCTTTGCGCCAACGAGCGTGAACGATTAGTCCTGCAAAAACCGACAGAAGCACAAGGGATAGGCTCAAAGCAGCCCAACTTTCCAGGTGAAGCCCCCAGATTGCCGGCGCAGGATCGGCGCGCAGAAAGGATAAAGCGAACATCTCCCCCGCCAGGGCTGCCAATGCCAGGAGAGCAACCTGTCCCGGGAGCTTAAACCGCGGGCGAGCCCAGTCTGCAACGCCAAAAGTAATCAGCGCCAGCATGGCGCCGATGAGCTGTACCGGAACTCTTGGGGCAATCACGCCCCACTCATTGCGGGCAGGCAGCGCCCACCAGGCAGTAGAAACTGCTCCATAAGCACAGCTATCCAACCAGCAAGCCAGCCAAACGCTTACGCTCAACAGCCCCACCAGGGGGAGCAAAGAGTCCAACAAAAAGCCCGAAGATTGCCTGACAAAACCGGCATAAAGGAGGAGAGCGACTAAACCTCCCCCAAAAGCTCCCACCCAGGCAATACCGCCAAGGA
>JBBIPD010000172.1:6213-6887 GCA_037443025.1 Chloroflexota bacterium | reverse complement strand
AACCCTGGCGCCGCCGACCGAAACGGCGACCCTCACCCTCACCCCAATCCCGCCCGATACCTCCACTCCCACTGTCTCACCCAGCCCGGAGCCGCCTGCCACCACAATCCCCGCCCTCCCCAGCGCGACCCCTTGAGATAAATTGATTTAACCCGTACAACTCACTTGCACATCTCATTCAGCCATGACCGAACTCAAACCCTTCCTGAAAAGCCTTATCTCAAACGCCGGGCTATCTGGTTACGAGATGCCCGTGCGCAAGCTCATCGAAGACGCCTGGCGTCCCCTTGTGGACGAGATCCAGGTCAGTCGCCTGGGCAGCCTGCATGGACTCAAACATGGCTGCGCCGCAGAACCGCGCCCCAGCCTGTTGCTGGCGGCCCATATGGACGCCATCGGATTGATGGTCACCGGCATCGTGGACGAATTTCTGCGGGTGACCGAAATCGGCGGGTTGGACCCCAGAGTACTGCCCGGTCAAATCGTCGTCATCCATGGAAAAGAGGATTTGCCCGGCGTTATCGTCCAACCGCCCTCCCATCTCTTGCCGCCGGATAATCGCAGCGGCGCGGTCGCCCTGAAAAACCTGTTGGTGGATGCCGGTTTGACGGCTGCTGAGCTGAAGCGCCTGGTGCGCCCGGGGGATCTTATTTCTTTCGCCCAACCCCCAGTAG
>JBBIPD010000172.1:0-6138 GCA_037443025.1 Chloroflexota bacterium | reverse complement strand
GCCTGGAAGAGTTGAAAGAACGTCCGATTGAATGGGATTTATGGGCTGTGGCAACTACCCAGGAGGAAGAAACCTACGCCGGAGCGTACACCTCGGCTTTTCAGCTCAAACCCTCCCTGGCTATCGCCATTGATGTCACCTTTGCCGCCAGCCCGGGTAGTCCAAGCCACAAGACTTTCCCAATGGGAAAAGGACCCACCCTGGGCTGGGGACCTAACATCCATCCCGCGTTGCATAAAGCCGTTAAAAAACTGGCGGACCTCCTGGAAATCCCCTATGCGGTGGAGGTGATGCCCAGACATTCTGGCACAGACGCTTACGCTCTCCAGGTTACGGCGCAGGGCATCCCCACAATGGTAATCAGTATTCCGCTGCGCTACATGCACACCGCCGTAGAGATGATTTCGATGAAAGACATCACCCGTGTTGGGCGCCTGCTGGCTGAATTTGCCGCCAGCCTGGATGAGAAATTTATGGATCAGATGAAATGGGATGCCTGAGATGCCAATCCATAACCTTTGGCAAACGCATCCTTTTGCAGGTGAACAAGAGGTATTAAGATGACACCCGACCAAACAACCTCAACCCCTCGCATTGGCGCTGCCCAGCTCAGACTTCTGGAACGCCTGACGAACGCCAACGCCGTCTCTGGAGACGAGGGCGAAGTCCGCAAAATCGTCCTTGAAGAAATCCGCCCTTACGCCGATCAAATAGAGGTAGATTCCTTAGGCAACGTTTTGGCGACCAAAGCCGGTCATGGCGCGCAACGCTTGCGGGTCATGCTGGCTGCCCACATGGACGAAGTGGGGTTCATGCTGACCCACAACGAGGACAAAGAAGAGGGCATCTTCCGCTTCGATATCGTGGGAGGGGTGAGCCTCAGCCACCTGGCGGGTCAGCCCGTGGTGATTGGCGCCGAGCATGTGCCTGGGGTGATTGGCGCCAAACCGGTCCACCTGACGACACAGGAAGAATTGAAAAATCCTCTCAACCTGGAGAACCTGCGGATTGACGTTGGACCCGGTAACAGCAATCTGGTGAAAGTGGGCGACCGAGCTACCTTTGCCAACCGCTTCGCCCGGCTGGGTCCCAGCCTGAGAGCCAAAGCCCTGGACGACCGCCTGGGTGTGTGCACCCTGATCGAACTGGTCAAACATTCTCCCCCCAACATCGATTTGCTGGCAGCTTTCACCGTCCAGGAAGAAGTGGGGTTGCGAGGCGCCAAAGTAGCCGCCTACGCCCTGGAACCCGATCTGGCGATCGTCCTCGATAGCACCCCTGCCAACGACCTCCCCGCCTGGGATGGTTCCGAAAACACCCGCTATAATACGCGA
The DNA here is from genome assembly GCA_037443025.1 of Chloroflexota bacterium. Lineage (GTDB taxonomy): Bacteria > Chloroflexota > Anaerolineae > Anaerolineales > UBA4823 > JAQBDA01. The sequence goes on along the minus strand of JBBIPD010000172.1, from coordinate 4,804 downwards.
TTGGGCTACGGTCCGGCAATCTACACCTCTGATAGCGCCACCCTCTCAGACCCTCGCCTGATTCGCCACTTCGCTCAGACCGCCGAAGAAGCTGGCATCCCTTACCAGTTCCGTCAACCTGGAGGCGGCGGGACTGATGCAGGAGCCATCCACAAACAGCGGACCGGCATCCCCAGCCTGTCCATCTCCGTACCAGGGCGCTACCTGCACACACCAGCCTGCCTCTGTCGCCTCTCAGATTGGAAAAACACCCTGAGGTTGGTTTTTCTCGCCCTGAACCGATTATCCCCGGAAATCCTGAATGCCGAACGTTGATGCGCCACAGGATACTATTCGTAATAAATCTATGGAGTGAGGTATGAAATCCCTGATTCAAAAACTGGTTGAAACCCCCGGTCCATCCGGCTATGAGACCCAGATTCGTCAGGTTGTGCGAGAAGAAATAGAAACCCTGGCGGATGAGATACGGGTTGACGCGTTGGGCAATTTGATTGCCCGCAAAGGCACCCTTAAACCCGAGGGGAAGAGAATTATGCTGGTCGCCCACATGGACGAGATTGGCATCATCGCCACCCATATTGACGAAAACGGTTTCGTCCGCTTCACCACAATTGGCGGAGTGCGCACACACAACTGCCCGGGTGGACGGGTGCGCTTTCTCAACGGCGCAAACGGCGTGATCGGCATCGAGGCTTTAGAAAAGCCGGGCGACGCGCCTGCCTTTGAACAGATGTTTATTGATCTCGGTGTGAGCAGCCGCAAGGATTGCCCGGTGCGAGTGGGGGAAGTTGCCGTCTTCGAGCGCCCTCTGCTCGACCTTGGTCAACGTCTGGTGGCAAAGGCAATGGACGACCGCATCGGGGTTGCCGTCTTGATTGAAACCCTGCGCCGGTTAGGCGATTCCCCCCACGAGTTGTATTTCGTCGTCAGCACCCAGGAGGAAGTGGGAGTGCGAGGCGCAACCACAGCCGCCTATGGCGTGGACCCAGAACTGGGGCTTGCAGTGGACGTAACCGGCACCGGCGACACACCCAAAGGACTCAAAATGGAGGTTGGATTGGGTAAAGGACCCGCCATCAAAGTGCGCGACAGCCTGATGCTGGCAGACCCGCGCCTGGTAAAGTGGATGGTGGAGACAGCAGAAAAAAGCGGGATACCTTATCAGTTAGAAATTCTGGAACGAGGCGGCACCGACGCCCGCGCCATCCAGCTCACCCGAGCAGGCGTGCCAGCCGGTTGCTTATCCATCCCCTGCCGCTACATCCACTCCCCTTCGGAGATGGTGGACTACCAGGATGTGCAAGACGCTGTGCGCCTCTTGTTGGCGCTCATCAGCCAACCGATAAATCTGGAACAGAGGTGAAATCCCCCAAGAGTGAGAAATTTCGATGAAGTTATATCGCTGGGCTGTCTGCTTTCTATTGATATTCCTGGCATCCTGCAGCGAGTTGCCCAGGGTCGAACCGACCCCATCCCCGGAGAACACCCCAACCGCAACCTCGCTGCCGCCGCCGACCCCAGACATCGCGACCAAACCCGCATCTCCCCTGACCATCAGACTCTGGTTACCTCCGGAGTTTGACCCTCAATCGGGCACCCCAGCGGGCGATATCCTTAAAGCGCGCCTCAAAGAATTCACCGACCGCCGTCCCAATCTCCGGATTGAAGTGCGCATCAAAGCCCAAAACGGCGCAGGAGGGATGCTCGATTCGCTTACAACAGCCAGCGCAGCCGCCCCCCTGGCTCTTCCCGACCTTGTGGCATTGCCTCGCCCAGATTTAGAAGCCGCCGCCTTGAAGGGCTTGCTGAGACCGTTCGATGATTTGATTGAGCCGATTGAGGATTCCGATTGGTATCCCTATGCCCAGCAAATGGCTCGTCTACAGAACAGCACTTACGGCATCCCTTTTGCCGGCGACGCCCAGATGATGATCTATCGCCCCACCATCCCTGTCCCGCCCAAGACGCTTTCAGACACGCTCTCATCTGCGGGACCGCTGGCATTCACCGCGGCTGACACGCAGGCGCTGTTCACCCTGGCTCAGTATCTGGCAAGCGGCGGGGCTATCCTGGATGAGCAAGGGCGTCCACGGCTCGAGGTCGCGCCGCTCACCGAAGTCCTGAGCTATTACCAACGCGCCGCTGCCCTGGACCTGATACCCATCTGGGTCACCCAGATTGAAACGGACGAGCAGGTATGGGAAGTATTTAGCGCGGGCAGGGCAGAGCTGGCTATCACCTGGACCTCACACCACATCGGCAACCTGCAGGCTGATATCGCCGGAGCGCCTTTGCCCACAAGCTCCGGTCAACCGTTCTGCCTCGCCACCGGCTGGGTCTGGGCATTGGCAAGCCCCAAACCAGATCACCAGCTCATCAGCGCCGAACTGGGAGAGTTCTTAAGCGAGGCGGATTTTCTGGCGCGTTGGACCTCCGCCCTGGGATATTTGCCTCCACGAGCCAGCGCAATGACCCAATGGCATACCCCCGATCAACGCCGGTTGGCGGGTGAAATCGCCTCAACCGCTCAGCTTATCCCGACCAACGATGTGCTCATCAGCCTCAGCCCCTTGCTACAAAAAGCCACCCTGGACGTGCTCAAACGCCAAAGCGACGCCACCGCCGCTGCCCAGGAAGCGGTCAACAAGCTGACCCAGCCATAACCCCACTTTGACCCCGTTTGACGAAAAAACAGGGTGATGTTATCATCCATCTGGAGATTTAACGGATGCCTGAGAACCAAGACCAGCTTTCGGTCGGCACAGAACCCGAACAGCGCCAAACAGATGAGGCGATATCGCCCGCGTCCACTTCAGAGAACCGTCTGCTGGCGCTGTGGGAGAGCCTTTTCCAGGCAGGGCTGGCGGATTCTGCCTTGCGTATCGGAACCCACATTCTCCTGGTCGCTTTGATTTTGGTGGTGGCGTGGATCATGCGCGAGTTCTACCGCTTCAGCCAGGAAGATATCCCATCCGAACAAGCCGCCCTGGCTGCTTCCATCCCCACTCCTACCCCGACTCAACCCGCGCCTGTGCTGCCTCCTTTTGAAGTTGCTGCCCCCGTGTCCGGCGTCTCTCGCCTCACAGACCTGCACACCACGCTCCCAGCCCGTCCTCGTACCGAGGTGATCAAGTACACCGTTGAACAAGGCGATACCTTGTTCGGCATTGCGGAGAAATTCGGCTTAAAGCCCGAAACGCTGCTATGGGGCAACCAGTTTGTCCTGGGGGATAACCCCCACAACCTGAGACCCGGGCAAGAGTTGAACATCCTGCCTGTGGACGGCACTTACTATCGCTGGTCTGCCGGGGACGGCTTGAACGGCGTAGCCAGGTTCTTTGGGGTAAAACCGGAAGATATTATCAATTACCCCGGCAACCATCTTGACCCTCAAACCATCGGCGATTATGCCAATCCCAACATCGCCCCTGGCACCTGGTTGATCGTGCCTGGCGGCAGGCGCGAGTTTGTCACCTGGAGCGCCCCGGTTATCCCACGCGATAACCCCGGCGTCGCTAAAGTCCTCGGACCCGGGGCATGCGGCGCGGTTGCAGACGGCGCGATTGGGGCTGGGGTGTTTATCTGGCCTGCCAACAATCACTTCCTTTCGGGCTTTGACTATTCCCCATCCACCAATCACAACGGGATTGATATTGATGGGAACACCGGCGATGCGGTCTATGCAGTAGATAACGGCGTTGTGGTCTATGCCGGCTGGAACAACTGGGGCTATGGGAATGTGGTCGTCATCAACCATGGCAACGGCTGGCAGACTCTCTACGCCCACTTGAGCGCGTACAACGTTGGATGTGGACAGAGCGTTTATCAGGGGAACGTCATCGGCGCCATTGGAAATACAGGGAATTCCTCCGGCTCGCATCTGCATTTCGAAATGCTGTACAACGGCGCCAAGGTCAACCCCTGGGATTATCTGCCGTAGAGAAATTCCGTTTTGAAAACTGCGCCAGCGCTCCATAGAAGGATAAACTTGGCGATTGCACTGCTCATTGGCAGTGCAGTATTGCTTGGGGCATGCCGGTCGGCTGTCAATCCCGACCGCTCTTCCGAGAAGACCGCCCCAACGCCAACTACAACCAGAAACTCCTCCTCCAATCCAGAGGGTTTCTCCTCTACGCCGAAACCCATCCCAGCCGCCTCGCCGACGCCTCAGCCAATCAGCACTCTGGAGGTCGACCCTGAAGCGCTCAAGGGGAGCGTTGTGAAATACTGGCATGTCTGGCAGGGGGAGGCGCTGCGCCTGACCGACGCTTTGGTGAGTGAATTCAACGCCGCCAATCCCTGGGGAATACGCGTCCAGGCAATTTATGTTGGAGATTACGCTGCTCTCTCCAGCCAGCTTCTCGGGGCGCTTCAGGATGGCGAACTGCCTGATATGGCAGTCGCCTATGTTCATCAGGCATTGGACTGGAACGCCGAGGAAAACATCCTGGTGGATTTATCCGACTATATCAACGATCCTCTTTGGGGGTTGTCGCCGGATGAACAAGCGGATTTTTATCCTGTTTTTTGGGATCCCTCTGGAACAGACGACCTGCGCATCGGCGTCCCGGCTTTGCGCTCCGGGCAGGTGTTGTATTACAACACCACCTGGGCGAGGGAGCTTGGCTTCACCTCCCCACCTGGCACGATTGCCGAGTTCAAAGAGCAGGCTTGCGCGGCTGGGCGCGCCAACCTGGATGACGACGCCCCAGAAAACGATAAAACCGGCGGCTGGATCATTTCGACCCACCCCTCAACTGTCCTGGGATGGTTTTATGCCTTTGGCGCGCCAGTCTCTCGACCG
>JBBIPD010000171.1:0-6889 GCA_037443025.1 Chloroflexota bacterium | reverse complement strand
AACATCGAAGCTGAGCTGAAATTGCACGGGTATGATGACGCCCTGTTAATCCGCTAGGGAGATGTGAAGGATGCCGGTCTACATCGTCCTGCTTGGTCCACCCGGCGCGGGAAAGGGCACTCAGGCTCAGCTAATTTCTAAGAAGCTGGGATTGCCGCACATCTCCTCAGGGGATATCTTTCGCAGCAACATCCAGAATCAGACCGAACTGGGCAAGCTGGCGAAAGGTTACATGGATCGCGGCGAGTTGGTCCCGGATGATGTCACCATTGGGATGATTCGCGACCGGCTATCCGAACCAGACTGCGCCCCAGGGGCGCTCCTGGATGGCTTCCCGCGCACGCCGGCGCAGGCGTCTGCGTTGGACGAGATGCTGGCGGAATTCCAGGGAGCGGTGAACGCTGTGCCTTATATCAGCGTCCCCGAAGAGGTGTTGATTGAGCGGCTTAGCGGGCGTTGGACGTGCAAAGCCCAGGGGCATGTTTATCACGAAAAATACAATCCGCCTAAATATGCAGGCGTATGTGATGTGGACGGATCTGAACTTTACCAACGAGAAGATGATAAAGCCGAAACGGTCAAGCGGCGCATCCGGGTTTATTTGGAGCAGACCCAGCCTTTGATTGAATATTACAAAGGGCAGGGTAAGCTGGTGGAAGTGGACGGAACGCAAGCGATAGAGCGCGTGAGCGCCAACCTGCTTGCTGCGCTCGCCCAGGGTTTGGGACAATGACGGTACAACGCGGCGTCTATCTCAAAAGCGATGAAGAAATCGCCATCATGCGCGAGGCGGGGCGGATCAATGCCCTGGCGCTGGCAGCCACCCGTGAACTGCTCCGCCCAGGGGTGACGACTGCTGAGTTGGATGCTGCTGCGGCGGAGGTGATTCGCAAACATCACGCCAAACCAGCCTTCCTGGGTGTGATGGGCGCATACCCTTACCCGGCAACCATCACTGCCAGCATCAACGACGAGCTGGTACACGGCATCCCTGGCAAGCGCAAGCTCAAAGAGGGCGATATTATCTCTGTGGATTGCGGGACGATCTTCGAGGGTTTTGTTGGGGACTCAGCCTACACCGCCGGGGTTGGCGAGATTTCAGAAGTCGCTCAACGGCTGATTGAAATCACCGAAGAAGCGTTGCGCATAGGAATTGACAAACTTCGACCAGGCAATCGTGTTGGCGATGTAGGAGCGGCGATTCAGGAGTTCGTAGAAGGACACGGTTACCATCTCACTCGCGAGTACACCGGGCACGGGGTTGGACGCGAAATGTGGGAAGGACCGCAGGTGCCGAATTATGGCGTCAATGGCAGGGGTATGCTGCTGCGGAAAGGGATGACCATAGCTCTTGAGCCGATGGTCTTGATTGGCACCCAGCGTACCAGAGTATTGCCCGACCAATGGACGGTGGCTTCCCTGGATGGCTCGCTGACCGCCCATTTTGAACACACCGTGGCAATTACAGAGGGCGACCCTTTGATTTTGACCTTGCCATAACCCGGCTGGACGAAAAAATGGGTTTTGAGTATAATCGAAACTTCGGCTGTAATTAAGTGGTCTGTTGGAAGGAGCTAACGAAATGAAAGTGTCTTCGTCTGTGAAGAAGCGCTGTTCGAAATGCAAGATTGTCAAGCGCAGCGGTATTATCTATGTGATTTGTGAGAATCCGAAACATAAACAGCGGCAAGGATAATAAATATGGCACGTATTGAAGGCGTTGACTTACCGCGCAATAAGCGGGTAGAAATTGGATTAACCTATATTTACGGGATTGGCTTACCTCGGGCGAGAAAAATCCTATCTGAGACCAAGGTCGATCCTGACACGCGGGTTAAAGACCTCACCGATGCACAGGTGGCGCTCTTGCGCGACTACATCGTGAACAACTACAAAGTAGAAGGCGACCTGCGCCGGGAAGTGCAGCTCAACATCAAGCGTTTGATTGAGATTGGCAGCTATCGCGGCTTACGCCACCGTCGCAATTTGCCGGTGCGCGGTCAGCGCACCCGCACCAACGCCCGCACCCGCAAGGGTCCGAAAAAGACCGTTGCCGGACGCGGTCGGCGGCGCGGAGCAAAGAAGAAATAATCTCAGGGATTGGCGTCTCATTGGTTGGATTGGGATCCTTCCTCCCAGCGGCTGTCTGACCAAAGAGACCCTCCCCGGGTTAAGGCGTGGTCTGGAGACCCTGGAGATTTGCCGTTATGGCGAAATCCCCACGAGCAGGTTGAAAGCTGCGCAAGTTAGAGTCAAGCCAGAATCATCAGGAGTTTAGCGAGGCTTTATGGCACAAAGTGTACGATCAACACGCCGTAAGGGCGTAAAGAAAGTAAAGCGAACCCTGTCCAGCGGGCAGGTGCATATATTGGCAACCTTCAACAACACGATTGTTACCATCACCGACTCGACCGGCAACACCGTTGCCTGGGGCAGCGCCGGATCGGCTGGTTTCAAGGGTTCGCGGAAAAGCACACCTTTTGCAGCCCGACTGGCTGCAGAACAGGCGATCAAAGCGGCAATGGCAATGGGCTTACAGGAAGTGGATGTCTTCGTCAAGGGACCCGGTCCTGGGCGCGAGTCGGCGATTCGCGCAATTCAGGCATTGGGGCTTAAGATTACCTCGATTGCAGATATTACCCCCGTTCCTCACAACGGCTGCCGACCGCCAAAGAAACGCCGCGTGTAGTATTTTTAGGAAGGAAGCAGGAAATTAGATGGCAAAGTATCGTGGACCAGTATGTAAATTATGCCGGCGGGAAGGAGAAAAACTGTTTCTCAAGGGAGCCCGCTGTTTTACGCCGAAGTGTACTTTTGAAAAACGTGGATACGCCCCTGGGCAGCATGGGAAAAGCTCGCAATTCAGGCGTCGGCGCGACTCGGACTATAATCGCCAGCTTCGCGCCAAGCAGAAAGCGCGCCGAATTTACGGGATTTTAGAGCGCCAGTTTCGCCGATACTATGAGGTCTCTTTGCAGCGGCGCGGTCTGACCGGTTTGAATCTGCTCCAGATTCTTGAATCACGCCTGGACAACGTGGTATTCCGCCTGGGCTATGCCAACAGCCGGGCGCAGGCTCGTCTGCTGGTCACCCATGGGCATTTCTCAGTCAACGGGCGCCGCACCGATGTACCCTCCATGTTGGTGTCAGTGGGGGACGAGATTTCGGTGCGACCGGAATCTCGCCGTCGTTCTTACTTCAAAGAGCTGGCGGATTTTGCCGAAGATAAGACCGTTCCAGCCTGGTTGGATCGAGACCTCAAGAATCTGTCTGGGAAGGTCTTGCGCTTACCGGAGCGGAGCGAGATTGACGGCAATCTCCATGAACAGCTCATTGTTGAGTATTATTCACGCTAACTGGTTTTGCGAGGGACGAGGGTTGCAAATTGACCCGTGGGTTTGTCTCACGCTCAACAATGCGCCAAGCTCGCCCAAACAAAACCCTTTGATGGGATGAGGTGAACCGTGATAGGTTTAGGAAATATGGTAACGCCGAAGATTGAGCGCAAGGCAGAAGCGCGCAACTACGGCAAGTTCATCATCAGCCCGCTTGAGCGTGGCTATGGTACAACTCTGGGAAATGCGCTCCGCCGTGTGCTTCTCTCTTCTCTGGAGGGCGCGGCGGTTACCTCCATCCGCATTGCAGATGTGCAGCATGAATTCAGCGATATCCCCGGCGTCCGGGAGGACGTCATTCGGGTGATGCTGCAAATCAAACAACTGCGACTCAAGATGCGCGATGTGGATAACGCCCGCTTGCATCTGGAGGTTCGCGGCAGCGGATCGGTGACGGCGGCGGATATCATCGCCCCGCCCGAGGTGGAAATCGTCAATCCGGACCTGTATTTGTTCACGGTGGACGACAGCAACGCCAGCCTCGAAATTGAGATGACCGTCGAGCGCGGGCATGGCTACTCCCCGGCGGACGAACGCTCCGGGAAATTGGCGATTGGCGAATTGCCGGTTGATGCAATCTTCAGCCCGGTGAGTCGGGTGAATTGGGAAGTGGGTTACGCGCGCGTCGGGCAAAGTACGAACTATGACCGGCTGGTTCTGGAAATCTGGACTGACGGCACAATCGGACCAGAAGAGGCGCTTAGCGCCAGCGCCAGAATTTTGATCGAACATCTCCGCCACCTGGCTGGTATCAGCGAGGCGTCATTGGCAATCATGACGGAGGAAATCGAGGAAGGCACTCGCCTGACCAGCGAGATGATTGAGACGCCGATTGAGAATTTGGATCTCTCGGTGCGTGTCTTCAACTCGCTTAAGCGCACGGGCATCACCACCGTGGGCGAGGTGCTCGAACTGCTCGAGAAGGGCGAGGAAGCCGTGATGTCCATCCGGAACTTCGGCGAGAAAAGCCTGGATGAATTGCGCCAGAAGATGCGCGAAAAGGGCTACCTCAAAGATGAAAACGACAGCGAAGTGGAGTAAGATGGGATGCGACACAGAGTAGCAGGTAAAAAATTAAGCAGAGGCAAAGATGAGCGGGCAGCCTTGCGGCGCACGCTGATCAAACAACTCTTTGAGCATGAACGGATTCGCACCACCCGCGCCAAAGCGGAGGCGGTGCGCGGGCAGGCAGAACGTCTCATCACCCTGGCGAAGGAAGGCAACAAGGCGGGTGAGACACGGGTTGTGCATGCTCGTCGCCTGGCTGCGGCGCGTTTGGGCAACGCAGAGGCGGTGAAGAAGCTGTTTGACGATATCGCCCCCCGCTATGAGAACCGACCTGGCGGCTATACCCGGATCGTGAAACTGGGGCCGCGCCAGGGCGATGCGGCGGAGATGGTGATATTGGAACTCGTGGAAGATTAACCAGGCATCGGTCAGCGTCGAGTCTCGCCTTAATGAGGATTCGACGCTGATAAAGAGCTGCTGACAGCTAACGCTGACAGCGCATGGCACGTTACCAGGTAATACTCGCATACGACGGAACACCCTACCACGGCTTTCAGCGCCAGGCAGGCGCGGAGACTGTCCAGGGTATGGTTGAAAGAGCTTTGCGCAATCTGGGATGGAGAGGTCAATCCATCCTGGCGGCGGGGCGAACCGATACCGGTGTGCACGCCGCAGGGCAGGTCATCGCATTTGACCTGGATTGGGGACACTCTCCGGCTGAATTATGTTCAGCCATCAACGCTCATCTCCCCCCAGAAATTGCCGCTCTGCATGCGGCTGAGGTGAGTGATGATTTTCACCCACGTTATGCAGCAATCTCTCGCTCTTATCGCTACCATATTTTCTGCCAGGAAGCGCGCCATCCTTTGCGTGAACGGTTTGCCTGGCGGGTGTATCCGGAGGTGGATTTTACCAGACTGATCCAAACCGCTGAAATGCTCTTGGGGAAACACGATTTCGGGGCGTTTGGCACCCCACCCAGAGCAGGCGGTAGCACAGTTCGGACGGTGTATGAATCGAGATGGCATCTCTCGCAATCCGAGTGGCAAAACCCGGATGTCGTCTATAACATCACAGCCGATGCATTTCTCTACCGCATGGTCAGGCGTTTGGTGTACCTTCAGGTGTTGGTGGGTCAGGGGAAAATGAGCCCTGGCGAATTCCAAGAGCTATTGGTAGACCCACCCCAAACGGTGATTCAGGGTTTGGCGCCGTCCAGGGGTCTGAAGCTGGTAAGTGTCATGTACCGCTGGTAGGGACTGCTGGCGGTTGGGTAATCCGCTGCGAGGCGATGCCTGGATAAGATTTGATAGTGGAGAAGAACGAAGTGGAAAAAACATATTATCCGAAAGCGGGTGATGTCAAAGAAGAATGGTTTGTGGTGGATGCTAACGGGCAAAATCTTGGACGTTTGGCTGCCAGAATCGCCAGCCTTTTGCTTGGGAAGCACAAACCAGATTTCACCCCCGGTGTGGATACCGGCACGCATGTCATCGTGGTCAACGCTGAGCGGGTCACTGTGACCGGGAACAAACTGACGGAAAAGATGTATTATCGTCACTCCCAATACCCGGGAGGTCTCAAACAAATCAGCCTGCGGGATCAACTGCAAAAACACCCCGACCGAGTTTTGCGAGCGGCGGTGTGGGGCATGCTCCCGCATAATAAGTTTGGTCGTCGGGTGATCAAGAAATTGCGGATTTACGCTGGCGCAGATCACCCGCATCAATCCCAAAATCCGAAACCACTGGCTTGAAATGAAGCCCAGATTTTTAAAGCCGCGCGAGAACATCATTACTACTTTTTCATGCTTGGACTTTTCGTGAGCGGAAGCGTGGGTCGAAGGAGAGAGTATGTCTGTACAGTATTATGAAGGAATAGGTCGCAGGAAGGAAGCCACAGCCCGGGTGCGCATCATGCCTGGTTCAGGTCAATTTGTGGTCAACGATAAACCGGTCAAGGAGTACTTTGGTCGCCTGGGAGATGTGGAAAAAATCCTGGCGCCCCTCAACGCGGCGGGTGAGAATCCCACCCAGTTGGATATCACGGTTGTGGTCAAGGGAGGCGGCGTGAGCGGTCAGGTGGGGGCAATCCAGTTGGGCGTGGCGCGCGCCCTGCTCCTCTTGAACCCGGATTTTCGAGCTGCGTTGCGCAAGGGAGGCTTCCTGACTCGCGATCCTCGGGTGAAAGAGCGCAAGAAACCCGGCTTGAAGCGAGCGCGCAAGGCTCCGACTTATACCAAACGCTAAATTCTGGGTCCACCTGCGTCAGCTATGATAAGATGATTTAAATCTGGCAGGGAGCATCAGGTTTCTTCAACGTAATGCGTGTTTCGCGAAAAAATACGCATTACGTTTTTTATACGGATGGTGAGAGATGACACAAATAACAAGCGGCATCACCCTTCTGGGTTTGGGTCCGGGCGGAAAGGAACTGCTTACCCAGGAAGCCTGGGAGGTGATTAATAGCTGCCCACGCATTTATTT
>JBBIPD010000170.1:0-6899 GCA_037443025.1 Chloroflexota bacterium | reverse complement strand
TATGATGACATCGAGCAAAAGATTTATTCATTGCGCTGCGGCGCAGCCGCATTCTGCACCAAAAATATCAAGCCCCAGGAGTTGATTCAGGTCATCCGGCAGGTTGCCGCGGGATATTTCGTTGTGGATGGACAGGTATATAATCCGGAGGAGATGCGCCAATTGCTTGAGGGCGATTCTTCTAAACCGATAGCAACGACAGCAAAACCCATCGAATCGGTGCAGCCCCTCTCTATCCGGGAGATGGAAGTGCTTTCTTGCGTCACCCAGGGGATGAGCAATAAAGAAATCGCGCGCTATTTAGACATCAGCCAACAAACGGTGAAAAACCACATTACATCTATCTTACGCAAATTAGGATTAGAGGATCGCACCCAGGCAGCCATCTTTGCCGTACGCCAGGGTTGGGTGCGCCCGCAAAAGAAACCAACCAACCGCCAGGAGTGAGGGCATGGTTCAGACCGAAGCAAAAGAAGAAATCAACCAGTGGGAAGCCTTGAAAAAAAGCGTCGAAGACGCTCTGGAGCAGGCAAAACGGGAAATGGAGGAGATAGACCTGATGCTGGAACAGAGCCAGCTCGAGGTGAACCGGCTCGCCCAGCGCAACGCCTCGATTTCCGCCCACCTGCAGCAGGTTCAGGGTCAATTCGATAGCCTGCCGCGCGCCGATATCCGCATGGCGTACGACTCTGCCCTTGATTCGCAACAGCGCCTGTTTGTGATGCGAGGTCAATTGGAGAAACTGCAGAGCGATCAGGCGCACCTGGAACGATACATCAGCATCGTGGAAAGAGTGTTGCATGCGATGGAGGTCGAACCCCAGGCGGTCAAGAAGAAAGGCTCCTCCGCCACTGTGGAAACGGTAGAGATGATGGTGCAGGCTCAAGAAGCAGAGCGTCAACGCCTGGCGCGCCAGATGCACGATGGACCTGCCCAGGCGCTCTCGAATTTCATCCTCCAGACCGAAATCGCCATGCGCCTGTTCGATTTGGATCAGGAAAAAGCGCGGGATGAATTGAATAACTTGAAATTATCCGCCACCCGCACTTTTCAGAAAGTGCGCGATTTTATCTTCGATTTCCGCCCGATGATGCTGGATGACCTGGGATTGATTCCCACCCTGAAGCGATACGTGGAGGCGTATAAAGATCAACCCTCCATGGATATCCGCCTCTCGATCACCGGTTCTGAGCGCAGGCTGGAGACTTATCTGGAAGTGATGGTCTTCCGCGCCATCCAGGAGCTGGTGACCAATGCCATCCGCCATAGCCAGGCGACCCAGGTGAAAATCCAACTGGATATGGGGGACAACAATGTCCGGGTCTCGGTGGACGATAACGGCAAAGGTTTCGACGTGGAGACGTTGGACGAGAAGAGCAATCTTGGGCTCAAAGTGATCCGGGATAGGGCGGAGATGCTTGGCGGTTTTATGGAGGTGGATAGCGTCTCCGGGCAGGGGACGCGGGTGACCTTCCAGATACCGGCTGCATCAAATCCTGACTTTTCATAACTGCAAGGAAAATTACATGAATTGAGTATTGCAAAATTTAAAAAGATTCTATATAATGTGAATGTCTTCAGGAAATCAAGCAGAATTCAGGATGAAAGGAGGTGAATGCCATGTTGTTCGCACCGAAGGAAAAAGGTCAGGGTCTGGTGGAGTATGCGTTAATTCTTGTTTTGGTCGCGATTGTTGTGATCGTTATTTTAGCCCTCCTTGGCCCGGCTATCGGTAACGTGTTCAGCAACATTATGGTTAATATCTAACCAAATGGTTGCGTGAAATTTATCGTCTGTTCATATCCGTTGATCAGGTCGAAGCCCTGCTGGAAGCCAGCGGGGCTTCGACCTTAAACCACATTGCAGCTTTCAGATGAATTTGCTAACAGAATTGTATAGGAAATTTACTATTGAATTAACGCTTGCTTGGCTATAATTCATGTATCTTTATGGAAAATTCAGGAATAGTTGTCTATGTATCCCCGATAAGGATTGGAGGCTGTCATGCGTAGAGGCCGCGTTTTCATCTATCTTGCGTTTATCATCATCCTGGCGCTTGTCGCGTTTGTGGTGGTCTGGCAGCGTTTTCTGCAACCAGCCGCGGTAAGCCAGCCAGAAGCGCCAGTCGCCACGCCGGTGGAAACGGTGAATGTGGTTGTGCTGACCCAGCGCGTCCCCCGCGGCGCAGCCCTGGATGCGAATGTGCTGGAGTACATCCCCACTCCGCGCAATCTGGTCATTCAGGGCATGTTCACCGATGTCAACCAGGTGATAGGCAAACTGGCGAAATTTGATCTGGAGGCGGGCATCCCTCTCACCAGCGGGATGCTGGTGGAGAGCGCAGAACAACTCTCCGCCACCGGCTCGATGGCAGCCCTCTCGATCCCGCGCGGGATGGTGGCTGTCTCCATCCCTATCAACCGCCTCTCGAGCGTCGCCTACGCCCCTCAGGCGGGCGACCATGTCAATGTCATTGTGAGCATGATGCTGTTGGATGTGGATACCGACTTCCAGACCAGGCTACCCAACATGGCAGGGATTGTGATTGCCCCGGGGACGAGAGGCGAGGAGGGACCGAATTACCTGACAGCGGAGCTGAGCGGTGGAGCTGCCGAGGGCAACTTGATCGGCAAAGCTGAACTGATTCCGGGTTTGGGTCAGACCGTCTACTCTTTCCCATCCGAAACTCAACGCCCGCGCCTGGTGAGCCAGGTGCTGCTCCAGGACGTGATGGTGCTGAAGGTGGGGAATTTCCCTTATGAAGATCAGCCTCAGCCAACTCCCGAGGGTGAACAGCCCGCCGAACAGCCGCAGGTGCAGCAGACAACTGCAACCCCGCCCCCCGATGTGATCACGCTGATTGTCACTCCTCAAGATGCCATTACCCTGAACTATCTGTTATACTATCAATCGTATTTGGGTGCTCAGATGACGCTCGCCTTGCGCTCCGCTGAAGACGACACCCGGATTCAAACCGAAGCTGTGACCTTGCAATATCTACTCGAGCAATATAATATTCCCGTCCCCGCCAAATTGCCCTACGGCATTGAACCACGCGCAGATAAAGTGGAGTTGCCGGTCTTGAACAACGATAAGCCTGCTCCTGTCCAATAACAGGCGATTGTCTTGGATTGACCGCGCTCAAGAGTGGATTACAGGTTGCAATGGAGTGAATGAATGGGATCGGATGACAAGATCAGGGTTGTAATCGTTGATGATGTCCCGGAAACGCGGGAGAATATCCGCCGCTTGCTGCAATTTGAAAATGATGTCGAAGTGGTGGGCGTGGCGGGCACCGGTCGAGAAGCGATATCGATTGCGAAAGACGTGCGCCCGGATGTGGTGTTGATGGATATCAACATGCCGGATATGGATGGGATTGCCGCAACAGAAGCCATCCGGCGCTCGGTATATTTCACCCAGATTGTCGTGCTTTCGGTTCAGGGAGATCCGAATTATATGCGGCGGGCGATGCTGGCTGGCGCCCGCGATTTTCTGACCAAACCGCCCTCGGTGGACGAGCTGACCTCAGCCATCCGCCGCGCCGGTAAAATGGCGCATGACGAGCGCGCCAAATCGCCCATCGCTGTTCCGGGGGGCGCAGGCGGCGCTCCGGGGATGGGGATACAACCCATCTCGAGTGGCAAAGTGATCGTTGTCTACAGCCCAAAGGGAGGGGTGGGCTGCACCACGGTCGCCGTCAACCTTGCCATGGCGCTTCACAATGAGGAGACGCCGGTAATCCTGGTGGACGGGAACTTGCAATTTGGGGACATCACCGTATTCCTCAATGAACAAAGTAAAAACAGCATCGCCGACCTCTCCCCCCGCGCGGACGAGCTTGAGCCGGATATCCTGGAAGAAGTGTTGGTCACTCATAAAATCTCAAAGGTCAAGCTCCTCGCCGCTCCCTCCCGACCGGAATACGCCGAGTCGGTGACGGGGGATCAATTTGCTAAAATCCTTCAATATCTACGCCGCTTCTACACCTATGTGGTTGTGGACACCTCCTCCACTTTGACGGATGAGGTCCTGGCAGCCATTGATAGCAGCGACCTGATCATCCTGCTCACCACGCAGGATATCCCGGCGATTAAGAATGCCCGTCTGTTCTTTGATCTGGCAAATGTGCTCAACCTTCATCCCAAGCGTATCCTGTTTGCGATGAATCGCTTTGATCGGCGCATCGGCATCACGCCCGAGAAGGTGAGCGAAAGCTTCAAGCACGAAATCTCGGTTGTGTTGCCCCTGGATGAGCGTGTGGTAATCCCTTCTATCAACCGAGGCGTGCCATTCATCCTGGGGGATAAAACCAAGCCGATATCAAAATCCATCCTCCAACTGGCTGAGGCGGTGCGCCAACGGCTCACCGTCCTGGCGCAGATGGAGGAGGAGAAACAAGATGGTAAACAACCGCTCGCCGGCGTTACCGGACGCTTTGCGAGACGGTAGGTGTGAGTCAGGATTGGTGAACCATGTCATTGCTCAAACGTATTGAACAAGGTCAGGGGAATACCCCGGCAAATCCGCAAGACGATTCGGCGAATCGCCCCCGAGTGACCTCTTTGCAGGCGCGGCGGGTAGCGGCTCCAGGCATCAGCACACAGCGGGACACTTATATTGACCTGAAAACCCGTGTTCAGAATCGCCTCCTGTCCGAACTCGATCCCTCGATGGACATCTCCAAGGTCAACGAGGTGCGCAGCACAATCCAGGAATTGTTTGAGCAGGTCCTGGCAGAGGAGAATATCGTCCTCTCCCGCCCAGAACGCCACCGCCTGTACGAGCAAATAGCCGCCGAGATTCTGGGCTTTGGTCCTCTGCAGCCGCTCCTGGATGATGAAACCATCACCGAGGTGATGGTCAACGGGGCGAAGAACATCTATATCGAGCGGGCGGGTAAGATCATCCGAGTGCCAATGTCGTTCGAGAGCGACGATCACGTGATGCGCATCATTGACCGCATTGTTGCACCCCTTGGCAGGCGAATAGATGAATCAAGCCCCTATGTGGATGCCCGTCTGCCGGATGGCTCCCGCGTGAATGCCGTTATTCCGCCCATTTCTCTGGTTGGACCGGTGCTGACCATCCGTAAATTCTTCAAGAATCCGCTGACCATTGAGCAATTGATTCAGTTTGGCACCATCACCCCCGAGGCTTTGCAGTTCTTGAAAGCTTGCGTGGAGGCGCGCATCAATATCGTTATCTCCGGCGGCACAGGTTCGGGGAAAACCACTTTCCTCAACATCCTCTCCTCATTCATCCCGAATGATGAGCGCATTGTCACCATCGAAAATGCGGCTGAGCTTCAGTTGCGTCAGGAGCATGTGGTCACCCTGGAATCCCGCCCGGCGAACATCGAGGGTCGGGGCGAGGTCACCATTCGCCAGTTGGTCATCAACGCTCTGCGTATGCGCCCCGATAGAATCATCGTCGGCGAGATTCGCGATGAAGCCGCCCTGGACATGCTCCAGGCGATGAACACCGGTCACGACGGCTCAATGACCACTGCCCACTCCAACAGCCCCCGCGATACCCTGGCTCGTATCGAGACAATGACCATGATGGCAGGGATGGAGCTGCCGGTGCGCGCCATCCGCGAGCAGGTCGCTTCGGCGATTGACCTGGTGGTGCATCAGGAACGTTTGCGAGATGGGTCGCGCAAAGTGGTCAACATCACCGAGGTCAGCGGAATGGAAGGCGATGTCATCACCATGACCGATATTTTCCTGTTTGAGCAAAGCGGTTACGAAGATGGTAAAGTCATCGGTCGTTTGCGCCCAACGGGATTGCGTCCAAAATTCATTGATAAAATCGAAGCGGCTGGAATTCACTTACCGGCGTCCATTTTTGGGATTGGTGAACGACGGAGATATTAATCGCTTAGTAGTGTTGACAGAGGTGTAACCTCATGGATCCCTTTATACTCATCCTGGCTGTTGGCAGTGGAATTGCGCTGCTGCTCCTCCTGGTAGGGGTGATCATCACTGCAACCAGTGAACGCTCCCTGGTGGAAGAGCGCCTTGGACGCTACCTTAAGGAAGAAGTACAAACCAAGGCTCCCCGGGGAGAGAAAGCCTCGCCGGTTGGCGATTGGTTGAACAGACGGTTGGAGCGGTCGAGTTGGGGCGGAAACCTCTCACGGGAGCTGGCGCGGGCAGACCTCAAGCTGAAACCCGGCGAATATATCGCATTGATGATTATCTTTGCCTTTGGGGTCGGCTTTGTGAGCTGGTATATCTTTGGACGCTCGATTATTTTTGCCATCCCGGGCGCATTCGTCGGCAGTATGTTACCTCGGGTTTATATTCGCCGCCAGCAGGGTCAGCGATTGGTGCGATTTAATGACCAGCTTGCCGATATGCTCAATTTGATGGTGAACGGCTTGCGCGCGGGGTATTCCACCATGCAGGCGATGGAAGCGGTCAGTCGGGAGATGCCGCCGCCAATCAGCGATGAATTCCGCCGCGTGGTTCAGGAGACGCAACTGGGTTTGCCCATGGACCGCGCCCTGGATAACCTGTTGCGGCGCATCGCCAGCGATGACCTGGATCTGGTTGTGGCAGCCATGAACGTTCAGCGTGAGGTCGGCGGCAACCTGGCTGAAATCCTGGATACGATCTCCCACACCATTCGTGAGCGGGTGCGTATCAAGGGCGAGATACGGGTTCTGACTTCGCAAGTCATGTATTCGGGGCGATTCCTGGCGATGATGCCGGTTATCATTTCCCTGGCGTTGTTTGCTCTGAACCGCCCCTACATGATGCAGTTTTTCAACCCGGAGACGCGCATCATCGGTATCCCGATGTTGATTGTGGGCGCCTTGATGATCCTGGCTGGTTATTTCGTGATGAACAAGATCGCCACCATCGACGTTTGATGGTTCTCTATGAGCGGTG
>JBBIPD010000169.1:0-6905 GCA_037443025.1 Chloroflexota bacterium | reverse complement strand
GCCCACGACGCGCAGCGCACCATCTACACCGATCAGGTGGTGCCGCCCCCCTGGCGTTGGAAGTGGGCTTGGAACGGTCCGAATGCCAGCGGCGGCGTCTCCCCCGGCAAGACCTCCCTGCCGCGCAACGTCCAGCCGGTGACCGGCGCCGGGCGGGTCTACATTGCCGCAGGCAGCCGCGGCGTCTATGCCCTGAACAACGCCAACGGCGCCGAGCTGTGGAACGCCGTCAATGTCGGTACGGTCAACTCCACCGTCGCCTATGACAGCGACACCCAGGCGGTCTTCGTCGTCTCCACCAACGGAACCCTCTACAAGCTGGACGCCGCCAACGGCGCCATCCTGGACCAGTTCTCTGGCGCGGGCTCCTCCACATTGCCCCTGCCGCCCGCCGTCATCAGCGACCGGGTGTTCTTCAGCATGGGCAATCGGGTCTATGCCGTGGACAAGGTGAGCATGGAGCAAATCTGGGCGTACGATGCCGGAGATACGGTCGAGACGCCGCCCGCCTACTCCGCCAGCCGGGATCGGGTGGTGGCGGTGAGCAGCGACCTGTACGTGCACGCCATCAACAACGCCAACGGATCCCGCGCCTGGCGGGTCAAGCCCACCGTGCGGATGGGAGGAGACCCCGGGGGGGATAACGAAGATTTAGCCCAGGCAAAACATGGCTGGCCGGTCATCGCCGAGCGGCACGGTTTGGCGCTGGTCAAATACCGCCTGGACTGGCAAACGATGTGGACCTGGAGCCCCTGGCCCACCTCCAACAGCCAGATTCGTTCCAACCTGCAAAGCCAACCCGACCAGCAGGCGCTCTTTGCCCTCGATTTGGATGACGGGAGTGTGCCCTTCATCGCCAACCTGGGTCACGGCGGCTTCGGGGACGGCAATTACATGCCGATGGGACCTCAGCCGGCGGTCAAGCCCCTGCCCGACGGTGGAGAGGTGGTCTGGACTGTGATTCGCGGTGATGCAAACTATGATGGCAGATGGGATTCGCACATGGGCGAGATGGTGCTCGATTCGACCACCATCCCCGGTTTGGAAGCGGGCTCCGTTCGCTGGATGGAGGATGTATTCGCTAGTTATACGATCTATTTCCCCACCGATGAACAGCCCAATGTGAGTATCGCCGGGGATTATTTCTTCTCTGGGCATTTTGAAGCTGGTGCGGTTTTCAAAATACTCGACCGTTCTTCTAGCTATGGCTCTTTTAACAATCCCATTCAGACTGAATTAGCTCCTGCAATCGTTAGCTCCCAGGACGACCCTTCTTGCCCTTTCAGTAGCTCTCATTACTGTCCTGACGGACTTTACAACCAACGAGCTTATCCCGCGGGTTTTTACATTTACTACAACCAAGGGAAAATTTATGACCAATATTGGAGCGAATTCGCCGCCTGGGTGGTCAGCAACAACACCGTCTATTTCCGCAGTTGCGATGGGGCTATCGTGGCGTTGGAGAGCGGCGAGCCAATAGCGCAATCTCAGGCGTCAAGTTCAATGCCTGTGAACTCGACTTCCGATGCCAGATCCATAACTGCCCACGGAAACGTGTCTATCCCGGGCGAGCGTGGCGTCGAACGGGTGATCTCAGCCGAGCAAGCCCTCCAGTACGCTGGGGAGCTTGTAACGGTGGAGTTCACTGTACGACACGTGATCAACAGCGGGAACAAAATTATTGCCACTGTAGAAAACCCTCACCAGGGCAGTTTCAAGGCAATCATTCTGGAGAAAGACTGGGCAAATTTCTATCCAGAGTTGGAAAACTTATTTCCAATCGAACAACGTATATGGGTGAGCGGTGTTATTGCGTGGTATCAAGGAGATCCTGTGATTTACATCGATAATAAATCACAAATTCAATTTCTCGTGGAAGGCAATTGGTTGACCATCTATCAATACTTTCGCCAATCAGAGCGATGAAGTCGGTAATTTCGCCAGGGCTCTCAATTCAGCCTGTTTTGGCGAAGATATTGTTTTATTAGATCGATATTGATTTTAGTAATCATACCAACTGTTAGGATGTAGTGAATCAATATTATCAACAAAGTACGTTTTTTCAATTAAAACACCATCTTGGTATAAAAATACATATAAGCCTGGAACTGGTTTATCTACAGCTGGTGCTCTTACCAAGAATTCACTAACCTTCGGATCGCGTGTTTGATATACATTGAAGGTCAAATCCTTCCTGTTATACGCGACCATCATAGCAGTTTTAATCCCTCCACCTTGGAATACCATAGCCTGACCATATTTTCCTGGCAGATCGACATATAAAAATATATCACCTGGTTGTGGATTAGGAAATTTTGATAACGTCCATGACACTACCCCAGACGTTATCTCACCAGCTTTGCGCCATTCAGTGATTCGAAATTGTAAAAGTATTATAGAAGACACCAGATACAAAATCATAAATCCGCCAATGGTCATCCATGATAAAGTAGGATAATGTATCTTAAGTTTATCAAAGCTCCAAATTAAGCAAATACCCAATAATATTGAAAGTCCTGCTGCAGATAAATAAAAATAACGATCGGCATTTCCAAATGGTACAAATAGTACAAAAGGTACTATCCCCAGAATTATCCAAATAATCAAATACCGAATCATCGGTGACCCTTTCATAAAGAAGAATAGCATAAGTATACTGGTCACAAGCGCTAGAAGGATTGTCCACAAATTTGGATCTAAACTTCGTAGGGGAATTTGTGGATATATTAAGTATGTGAGGTAGCTAAATATATCCTTAATTTTATTAATACTCCAACCAGAAAAATGATATGTTTCGCCAACCAGCCCTTGGTTGTTCCATTGAGTTTCATCCAGCACAGTGTTTAGCTTGAGGGATCTCGGCCCAGCAAAGTTTATGACAATATATAAAACCAACAATATCAAGTAAGGCAAATACTTATACAAGTAACTTAAGTACAATCTCTCTTTGGATATCCTGATAGGAGAAAAAATAAATTCCATAAAAGGTATCAAAAAGAAGAGAATTACACCAGACTCATGTGTCATAAGCGTTATGACCAGACAGAACCAGGATATCAATTGCCAGGTAAATTTCCTGGTGGTTAGATATTTACTATATGCAACAAGGCATGTAATGAAATAAAAACCACAAATAACATAATGATTCGCAGCAGGCCATAAAACTGGTTCATGATGGCGAGGATATACTGAGAAAACCAGAGCAGAGATTAATCCAACCCGCTTATCACCTGACAATGAGACAGCCAAGTAGAAAATCATTATGGAAGTTCCAACATGAAAGACAAGGTTAGTGATATGATAACCAAGGGGATCAGACTTAAATACTTGTGATAATAACCATCCTACTGACCAAAAGATGGGTCTTATGCGACCACGATTAGCAATGTTGATTCGCCACATCTCATCAAATGTCAAATTAGAAAGGGCAGGGAGATCAAAATCCTCACCGGTCAACGGATTTTGCAGACCCCCTACATATGTCAAACTTGTTAGTAAAATTATAGTAATAATTGGCCAATGAGCTATGATAAATGGCAGTTTACCAGAAATAAGCCTTATATTACGGTTTAACATTATTTCCCCTCACTATCTTAGTTGTATTCTTAGCCATCATCCCCAACAGGTGATTGGTTTTTTTCTCAAGGCTTTAGCATAATCACATCGGGAGAATCGCCCTTCAGGATACAGGAGTAAGAGCAGTTCAATGCCTGTCTCGATGGTGAGACCCACGCAACCTGTGGTAAATGAACTTATCCATCTTGCCTCCGTTCGCTAACAGCAGGATTTGCGTCATTTGTAGTCCATACGCCAACGGCTTGCCTCGCCGGGTCATATCCAGAAGCTGTTTCTTTTCCCCATCAGTCAATCCAACAATATATGTTTGATATTATCTTCTCCCTTCGTTACTGAAAAGATATCCTCTCCATCAATACGGAGTAACCTCTCATTTTCTCGAGCAACGGAGACATGAACTGCTCGAAGAAAAACGTTTTCTCTTTCAATTCTTCTGAATTATTCACATAAAGAATGTACATAAACTGCACCCTGATTTCCTTATTGATCAGAATTAAAAATGCTAACAAGTTTTGTCGAAAATTCATGACTTAAGCTCATATCTGATTGAGTATCATTTGAATAAATCAAAGACTCGGTTGGACCGAAGAATATATAATCCACCCCATACTCTCTCAGGATTTGTTGCCTTTTCTGCTGGGAGGATTGAGGCGAATAAAACTCCTCCACCAGCTTCGATTTCTCGTAAAAATCCACCGTCTGCGCCCAGTGCGCCAGGAAGGCATGCGCGCCGGTCATGGCGGGCACGTACTGCCCGATGGTCAGCGAGCTGAGCACCACATCCTCCGGCTTGGCGTTTTGCTCCAGCCACTTCAGAGCTGCCACCTCGTCTTGGTATAAATAATACGGGTAATCATGGCGGGATAGTTCCACAAAGCGCCACGCCCACAGATACAGGTTGGTCGGGAGGATGAGGACCAACACAACCGCGCTGGCTGCCAGGTGGAGCGACTGCAACGGGAGGTCTCTCCCCGTTCGTCTTAACCTCTTGTGAACGCCCGGCAGGATATATTTGAACAACCCCTGCGTCGCCAATATCGCCATCGGCACCTGCCAGCCGTTGAGCATGTGTATTTGAAAATCCACCGGCAGATAAACCAGGATAAAGCTCACCAGGAACCAGCCGCGGATGAACAGGTCGTTATCCCCCACGCCCTGCAGGCGCAGGGGATTGTCGCGCAATAGAGTGTAAATCGCCAGCAGGAAGGTCAACCCGAACAGCGTCACCAGACGCGGCGGCGGCGGGGTGTACACCCCGGCGTTAGCGAACTGCTTCAAGACCTCTTTCCAGATGGGGTTAGGTGTGGTCAACCAGACGGAATACAGCGCCGGAGAAAAAGAGAGAGCGCCGATAATCAGCAGGCTCCAAATGAGATAATGAGGGAGCCGTCGTTCGCGCAGCGCCTTCAAGAGGATATAGGCGCCCAGGACGCCATAAACGATGATCAGATCATAGGTGTGCTGCCAGCCCAGAAAAAGCGCCACCACCCCGGCGAAGACGGCGTAGCGCAGCCTGCCCGCCTTCTCGCCCCGCAACACCAGGTCGAACACATAGATATAGAGCAGGGCAGCCACGAAATGGGGATAACCCAGGATGCTCAGGAAAGTATTGCCTTCCGCCACATACACATCCATGGGGAAGAGTAACTCGCCTCTGGTTAAGGTATATTTGAGCACCACCAACACCCAGCCAAACCCGGAGGTGAAGGTGATGATGAGAAAAGCCGTCCGTCGCTGCCAACGCTCCGCCAGAAACCATGCGCACATTCGGTATGCCAGCGCGAGAAACAGGATGGTCGAAACCACCCGTAGGAGCTGGAACATCCCGGCATAGCCCCATCCTAGGAGGTTATTTAGCCTGCCCAACCCCCACCAGAGCAAATTGAAAAACACCGGATCGTTCGGCTCAGGGGTGAGTTTATTGGCTGCCAGATTCGATTGGGAAAGCTCACGCATCCACGAGAAATATTGAAGATGGTCTGGCACATCCAACATCATGCCCATGAAGACTTTATCTGGCGGGGCTGATAGATAACCATACAGGTATGGAAGCGAGGTCAACGTCAAGACCAGAACGATAATCAGGCTGACAAATCTCCAATCCCCGTCAGGTTTCTGCGCTTTCTCCGTCTGTATCAGATACGACTCAGTTTTCAAGGCTGACATCAATCGTCAAAGTTGTGGGGATGTGATGCCTGGTTCGGTTGCTCAATATCAACCAGATAAAGGCAATCATAGCCATCCCCCCCAATAAAAACAGCAGGCTGGCAGATCCCCCAAAACCGGCGATGGTGCCGAAATTACGGGCGATTTCCCCTGCCATCCAATTTGGTAAAGCATAATCCAACAATGGATTGCGCAGGGCGTCGGAGGGATATGCCTGACCCGCCAGGGTCAACCCCCAGGTAGCTGTCAGCGACCAGAACCCAGCCAGCGCGAAAGCCAAACGAAACCAGGACCCGGTAAACCACTTCAGCAGCGGGAAGGTGAGAGCCAGAACCATGAAGGGCAGCATCAGCAGCATATATCTCGGACCCACCGCAAAGCCGCCCCACCACATGGCGGAAGAGGCGTTGAACAAAAACACAGCCACCACGCTGGCAAGCGCCGCCCAAAAATCTGCCCGAAACACTCTCCTGCTCCACCATTGTCCAAATCCAGGGATGGCGAACAGCAGCAGCGGCGAATAATAGAACAACCCGCGGTAAGGACTGAAAGTAATGCCCCAGGCAGCCTTCCAGTGAGGCAGAGTCAGGCTCATGAAGCCGACGCTATGCTCTTCCACCCAAAGCTCCGAGTATCCATAGCCCAGGCTAAGCGGTCCTCCAAACACAGCCTGGTTGTAAGCCATCCAACCCAACAGCACCGGCGCCCCTCCCAACGCAACCCAAATCAACTTTCCGGATAAACCCTGTTTAAACAGGCGATAGACGGTGTAGAGACCGATAATCCCTGCAATCAAAGCCGCCGGGTACTCGCTGACCACGCTATAAGCCAACAGAAGCCCCGCCAGCCAGAGCCTGAGGGGGTTGAGCCGTCCATCATTTGGCGTCGAAACCAGATAAAACCCGCCGAATAACAGCGCCGCGCTGAGTTGGTGACCGTAAAGGGCGTTGGCGTAGGTAAATGCCGGAGTCAACAAGCCATATATCAAAACAACGATTATCCTCTGCCAGCGCTGTTGTGTGAATCGGGAAAGATAGCGATACAGCAACACCCCCAATAGCGCCGTGGGGAGCGCCGCGACCGCCAGAGTGATAACCACCTGTCCCAGGGCGAAATACACCTTTCCCAGGGAAACGCCGCTGCCCTCCGGGTTCAGCGTGGCT
>JBBIPD010000168.1:0-6926 GCA_037443025.1 Chloroflexota bacterium | reverse complement strand
ATCATCGAGGCTGCTTCTCCAATCCCGGATGACCAGGCGCGCCAGTTCTTGCATTGCCGCCTGCGAAAGCTGCCCGGCATAAGCCCACAGGCGCCCATCTCTTAATATCAATCCCGCCTGAGACGAGGAAGACATGGATAATCTGGCAAGCAGCCTGGCTGCCTGGTTGACGTCCTCCAGCCAGGGCAGGCGACTCCAGGCGATGCCTGGCTCAGGTGGAGCAGCCAGCGCTTCATCCACCTGCCATTCATCATCCAACGTTGGGCGAGTCTGCCGCTCTTCATCCGGGCTGGAAAGGATATTGACCGGCTTGGGGGAGAGAGAACGCTCTACGATTACCACTAAATCAGGCAGGTAGAATGGCTTGGTCAGATAGCCGCTGATGCGCATGGCTTGCGCATCGAATTCCGGCAAGGGTTCTTCTGGCGGAATTAAAATCAGGCGCATGTCCGGAACCAGGCGCAGCAACTCATTGCCCAACTGATTGATGGCGAAATCCGTGATATCTGCGTCCAGGATTGCCAGATCGAAGCTGACCTTTCTGGCAATGTCTAAAGCCTGACGTCCACTGCTGACCAGCAACGGTTCATAGCCTCCAGCCCTCTCCAGAGTTTGCTGGATTAAACCCCCGAAGCCCGTATCTGGTGATAGAATCAAAACACGCGCAGTCATCTCATATTCTTTTTGCCAGACTCTTTCCTGGGGGCTATTAAGGTGCAGGCAAACAATCGCATACGCCACCCCCGTCCAGCCGGCTGTTCACATATCTGCTATGAGTGTATCATGGGCTGCGGGGGTAGGCAAGGAGAATAGTGGTTTCAATTTTGATAATTCGTGCTGTGGCAGTTGACAGGCGTTAGCGTTCATGTTATTGTTTCACTGGATGGCGAAGAATAGGCGGACTGTCTATATTGTTCTCCTGCTCATGCTCTATCTGAGCACAACTCTGGTGGGGGTTCACCAAGCCAGCGCCGAAGACCTCGCTCGCCAGACGACCATCATTGCGCCATATACCGAATATGAATGGTGGCTGATCCGCTGGAGCGATAACCAAATCCAGTGCCGCATTCTGGTTGACCATGAGGGTTTGCCCACATACGATGAGGTGCTCAAATCATGCGGCGCCACTTACGCCGAAGACTGGTTGGACACCCCTGCTTGCAAGCAAATCATCCGGGGCAACCCCGATATCGCCGCCTGCACCGGGGTGTACCTTCATCTCATTGGCTCAAGACAGACCGAGCGCGAAGTCGTCATCACTTTGCCATTGCCCACGGTATGGGTCACTCTGGAAGACTGCGCGCCAATCCCCCCCGATAATTTCTGTTCCACCATGCCATCCCTGGTGCTGACGGGGGAAGAACCCCTGCCGAATGAGACCATCACAGCCATCCAGGGAACCTACGCCGAACAGCCCTTCTATTGCGAAGGTGAACGATGCAGCCTGCCGCTCAAAACCACCCCGATCGAGGGGGTGTTGGTTGAATTTTGGGCAGATTCGAGCTATGGCGACTCCAGCGAGAAATATACCGCCGAAGTGCGAGTTGTGGATACGGGCGTCTCATCCGCTCCTGGCAGATCGGGCTACTTTGTGGACGTCCTGAGCAGTCAATGGCGGGGAGAACCGATTGGCAGTTGCGCCAAAACCTGGGAGGCTTTCCCGCCGATTGGCGGTCTGCCTCAATGGTTATCCACGCCTGACCAGGTGGAGCTGCTCACCACAGATCAAACCTATTATTACCTGGCGGGGCGTTTGATTGCCCAGGGCATTGTGGACGCGACCTCCTGTCCAACCGGAGGCATGCTGCCCAACGGATACGCCGACGCCTGCGGCTTGGAAGTTGCCCGCCCAACGGTGCAAGCCTGGCAAAATCAGTTCGACGCCAGCATTCTCGCCGCCTCGCAGGACACCAGCATCCCAGCCCAGCTCCTGAAGAATCTCTTCGCCCAGGAGAGCCAGTTCTGGCCTGGAGTCTTTCGCGTTCCGTACGAATTCGGGTTGGGTCAAATCACCGATAAGGGCGCCGACGCCATCCTGCTCTGGAATCAAGAATTCTACGACCAATTTTGCCCCCTGATACTGGCTGAGGATGCCTGCGCTGGTGGATACTTAAAATTGAAGCCGGGAGATCAGGCGATCTTACGCGGCGCGCTGGCGCTCCAGGCAAAAACCGATTGCGCCGATTGCCCCACCGGGGTGGATCTATCCAACACGCATGTCACCGTAGATTTGTTCGCCCAAACCTTACAAGCCAATTGCGAGCAGGTCAACCAGATTATCCGCCACACAACCAAACAAGCCCCCGGAAGCATCAGCAACTACGAGGACCTATGGCGTTTTACCGTCGCCAATTACCACGCTGGTCCCGGGTGTCTCTCTTACGCCATCAACATGGCGTACTTGAGCAGTCCGGGACCGTTGAGTTGGGATAAGGTTGCAGGTTATTTCACGGAAGCTTGCAAGGGGGTCATCCCCTACGTCGAGAAGATCACCCAATAGAATTACACGAGCTGACGCGCCAGCCTGAGGAACTCCTCCCACTCTTCCTGGAAGAAGTGAACCGTCACGTTGTTCAACTGGAGATGGTAGGTGGTTTCACCATCGGGTTCTTCGGCGCGATAAGCAAGGTAGTTATCGGTCTCTGCAATCATCTCTGTCTTTGTTTCGAAATCATCCTGATTCATATCCAACCTCCAATCTAATGCCTTCGCCTGAAAAATGTCCCTCTGAGCTGCCATCAGGGAGCGGGCAGCACATACCACGGACTGACAAAGCCGCCCTGATAACGAACTTCAAAGTGAAGATGAGCGCCGGTTGAGTTACCTGTGCTGCCTGCGTAGCCGATGATTTGCCCCTGACTCACGCTCCGTCCACACCCGGCAACGACCTGGCTTAAGTGGGCATACACGGTCTGGTAACCGTTGCCATGGTCAATCATGACCATATTCCCGTAGCCCCCATACGCCCATCCCGAGAAGACGATCACCCCGCTATCGGCGGCATATATCGGAGCACCCTCGCCCGCGGCGATATCAATCCCCAGGTGACCTGACCAGTAATCATTGCCCGATAGGACATGGTTGCCTGCAGGCCAGATAAAACCGCCGGTCCCGTATGCGCCATCGAAACTGCCCTCGCAGGCGCCTGCGCCATACAACTCGCGCGACACGCCAGCCCTGCCGCGCGGGATGACAGGGATAATCCACTGGCGGAATTCCCGGTGACCACCCGGAACCATCACCCATGCGCCAGTCTCTACCACGGGATTGGTCAGGTCAATATTGTTGCCCGGAAAGCCAAGGATATCCTCGGGTTTGGCTTCGAAGCGCGCTGCCACACTCTCAATCGTGTCGCCTGCCTGCCATTGGTAATAGACCCCATCTACTGCCGGAACCACGAGTTTCATCCCAACCGCAATCGTGTCCGGGGCATCGTTGAGCAAGTCGTAGTTCGCCCAGAGCAGGGTTTCTGGCTTGATGTTGAAACTGCGGGCAATTTCAAAAACCGAGTCCCCAGGTTCTACAATATACTCCCGGACCTCTTCGCCCGGACGGTCGGGAATAATCGTATGCAGAGAGGCTTGCCTGGAAACGGCGAGAGGCTCGTTTTCGGGTGCGAAATCCGGCAGAGTTACCGAAGCCAAATTCGCCTGCGCCGGTTTAACCCGAGTAGGCTCAGCCTGGGTCGAGCCGACATTTGCCGCCAGGACGCTGGCGCGGCTGGTGTAAGTTTCCCAGGCTAAATAGGCAGCCACCAATACCAGACCGCCTGCCACAATCCAGGCGACGATCGAAGCGAATCGGTTGGGTTTTGAATCCATCTGGGCTTATTAAGCGCCAACCATCTCGAAGGTCAGTTCTAGATATCTTCGGTTAGCGTTTCCAGAAATTCTTGATTGTTAGCGGTTCGAGCCAGACGCTGCAGAATCGCTTCTGTGGCGGTGGTTGAGTCTAAACCCGCGCCATGCGGCGGCGGCGCGACCATCTGATCGTACATACGCCGCATCAGCCAGACGCGGGGAGTGACGTCTGGTCCGAGCAGGAGTTCTTCACGGCGAGTTGAAGAGCGTTCGATATCAATCGCAGGGAAAATGCGCCGCTCTTGCAAACGCCGGGACAGATGCAACTCCATATTGCCAGTGCCTTTGAACTCCTCGTAAACCACATCATCCATCCTGGAACCGGTGTCAATCAGGCAGGTGGCGATAATGGTCAAGGAACCACCCTCCTCGATATTGCGGGCTGCTCCAAAGAAGCGCTTGGGCGGATACAACGCCGAGGGGTCAATTCCTCCAGAGAGGGTTCGCCCCGATGGGGTGACGACCAGGTTGTACGCTCGCGCCAGACGGGTGATCGAATCGAGCAGAATTACCACATGCCGTCCAACTTCCACCAGACGCTTGGCTCGTTCCAGCACCATCTCAGCCACGCGCACGTGAGAGGTGACCGGCTCGTCAAAAGTCGAGGAGATCACCTCGGCGTCCACCGAACGGTCCATGTCCGTCACCTCTTCCGGTCGCTCGCCGATTAAGGAGACCATCAAATGCACATCGGGGTACTTGGTAGAGATTGAGTTGGCAATCTGTTTCAGGATGGTTGTTTTTCCCGCCTTGGGCGGCGAGACGATCAAGCCGCGTTGACCACGCCCAATGGGGGTGACCAGGTTGATCAGGCGGGTTGCCAGTGTGTGGCGGTCAGTTTCAAGATCAAAGCGCGTATCCGGGAAGATCGGGGTGAGCGATTCGAAAACGGGTCGCCGCTTGGCTTCTTCGGGATCAATGCCGTTGACCGTTTCGACCTTGAGCAAGCCGTAGTGTTTCTCGGTCTCGCGGGGTGGACGCACATGACCAATGATCAGGTCTCCATTGCGTAGGTTATAGCGGCGGATTTGGGATTGGGAGACATACACATCATACGGTCCCGGCTGGTAATGCCCGGAGCGCAGGAATCCAATCCCTTCGCTCATGATTTCCAAAATGCCGCCGCGCAGTTCTAAACCGGCTTGTTCAGCCTCGACCTGCTGGATGCGCAGAATCAGGTCTTCTTTCTTGAGCCGATTTGCCCCGGGGACATTAAGATCCCTGGCTCTCTGACGCAACTCCGTCAGGGGTGTGTTTTCTAATTCAATTACTCTCATTTTACAGACTCGGAAGCTTCTATTTTGCGATATAGGTTGGATTCAGCCATCGAAACATCCATGGTTGCGGATGCCAGTACGACGGTAGATCGATATTTCATTGAAAAGGTTAGATTTGCTGCATAAGTGGGGAAACAATCGCTCGATGATTATAACATGTAACCTGTTTGCATACTGGCTTAACTGCCTCGCCAAAGCGAGGTTTATTCCCCTGGAAGCTCACTTATTATACCAAAAATATATTGATTTAATGCAAGGATATTCAACAATTTATTTAGCTGTTCCAGATTACAGCTTTGTTATGTGATTGGCTGAAAGAACCTTTACCTGAAAATTCGATTACTTTTCCCTGCGCCTGAACCCAATTGCCAGGGGGATGAGCAACAACGGCGCCAAGCCGCCCAGACAGGCGAGAGGGCGCCCACCCGAACTTTGGGCTGCCCGCGTTGGTTCTACGTCAACCCCGGGGGTTTGGAGGGCGCCGGTAGGCGTTGCGCCCGGCTCCGCCCTGTCCTGCGTGGCTTCTGGCGTGAGCTGGATTGGCGCTGCATCCTCGTCTGCCTCGGTCACCTCATACGCTTTGCCTTCGGAGAAGGCAATCACCCTGGGTCCAAGGGCAAAACCAGCCGCCAGCTCTGGCTGGGACTGAACCAGAGAGAAATACTCCTCAGATAAGAAAGGCACCTGGACAGGAGTCATCGTCTCAGGATCAAAGGCGGTGTCAATCCAAATTCCTTGGGAATAGACATAAGTTCTCGCCCCCACCTGGCGCACCGCAGCAGCCGCCTCTTCTGCAACATCAGCCGGCGCTGACGCCTGTGCCAAATCGCTCTGACCAAGGGCTTTTTCCACCGCTGCCTGTCCCGAAACCTCGGCAGTGGGCATCGCCAGCATTTGAGAATATTGCTCCCCGGCGATGCGCGATTGCTCTGCCGCGCCCAAAGGCTGCTCCTCCGTCACCAGATACGACGTGTACGGGGTGACAATGCCATAGCGGATGCTCAAACGCACAATCTGATCAATTGTCTCCTGATCCGCCCCCCGCAGGCGGATCTGGTTCAGCAGGTAGCCAATCTTGCGGGTTGCCCAGAGTCGGGGCAAGGGCGTTGAGACAGGCGAATCCTCCGAGCCTTTACTGAAAACCTGCTCAGGGTAGCGAAATGTCTGGCGACGCCCCTCAACCAATCCACTCAACTGAACCTCGAAAACGCCGGGATTACGATAGCGCCCTGCCACCACAACCTGTGAACCGGAGAACAAGTCCGGCAGGGGATTCGGATAGAGGTCATACACATTCGCCCCTCCAAAATCCAGTTCCAGGTCGGTCATCACGGGAGCGCGAATGCTGGCATAAAACGTCGAGAGAATCTCATCCAGCCGTTCGCCTGGGATAACATACATGCTCTTGCCGTGATGCTCTTGCGCCAGCGAATCCAACAGGAAGGTATCCACATCGTATCCGACGCCGAAAACAAACAACCGCAAGTTCTCCGGCGCGGATTGGGCGAGATTATTCAAAATCTTCTGGCTGTCCACCTCGCCCACAGTGGGCAGACCATCGGTCAGGAAAATCAGGTATGTCGGTCGCTCCGATTCAGCGCTGGAAGCCGCCTCGAGCAACGCCCGGTTAATATCGGTGCTGCCCTCAGCGCTGAGACCATCTACCCAGGCAGCCGCTTCAGCCGCCTCGGAAGCAGGTCGCAAGCCTTTGGCGTAGCTCTCCAATCCGGTGCTGAAAGCGATGATGTTGAACCCGTCCTCCGGATTGAGGTTCTCCAGAATGTACTTC
>JBBIPD010000167.1:0-6934 GCA_037443025.1 Chloroflexota bacterium | reverse complement strand
ACGAAGGGATTGAACGCATGCCCTACGACTCTGGGGCAGCCCTGGCAGCCATCAAAGCAGCCGGTTACACAATCCCAGCCGGCGGATCTGGGGTGCGGGAGAAAGACGGCGTACCTTTTTCCTTTGAGTTGGTGTACGCCGATACCCCGAGGCACACCGCCATTGCCGAAGCCATCCGCCGCGATTGGGGGAATTTGGGGATAGATGTCCAACTCAAAGCGGTGAATTGTGAATCGCTGATCAACGATCACCTGGAGACCAGGGATTATCAGGCTGCCCTGGTGGATTTGAACATGACCCGCTCCCCAGACCCAGACCCCTACCCATTTTGGGACCAAGCGCAGATTAGCGATGGACAAAATTACTCCAAGTGGAATGACCGCCAAGCCAGCGAATTCATCGAACGGGCGCGCATCACCTCGGACCTGGAGGAAAGAGCCAAAGCTTACCGTAATTTTCAGGTGCGTTTTACCACAGAAATGCCGGCGCTTCCCTTGTTTTACCCGGTTTACACCTACGGCGTGGACAATCAGGTCAGAGGGGTGAGCATGGGACCGCTGTTTGACTTGAGCGATCGTTTGAACACGATCACCTCCTGGTACTTATCCACCCGAATATCTTCCCCAACCCCGCTCGAGCCAACCTCAACCCCATAACAGAAAAGACCGACTGCCGGGTCTGTTTCTGCGCTCCGCCACGTCATTCGCAGCGCTCATCCTTGCGGCGGACTCGCAAGACGGCGATTTTGGTTGGATGATTAAAAGGACTCGGGTCAACCGGCGGAGGTCGGCGGCAGGTATGGGGATAACCCGTAACATCCGGCGGTACAGGAATCAGGGTCTCGATGGATAAATAACCGCTGGCGCACAATTTCTCCAGGAGAGACATGTATTCAGCCCCGCTGAAAAAGAGGGCGTTGTTGACAACGATCAGATAGCCGTTGTGGCAGACCAAAGGTCGGACTTTATTAATCACCCTCTCCGGATGATGGATTAAATCCACCCTTCCCGTCTCTGAGGCAGAGAAGAAGGGAGGATCAATAAAAACGCAATCAAACAACCTGTCGGCGCGCTTGAGCCGACCGACCAACACCCAGAAATCTCCACACAGAAAATCTCCCCGGTCAATATCGAACCCATTCAACGAATAAGATGCCTTTGCCAGATTGAGGTAATGCCGGTTTCGGTCCATCTGGACCACCTGGATAGCGCCGCCCGCACGAGCGGCGACCCCCAGACTGCCCGTGTAGGCAAAAGTGTTAAGAACACGCCTGTTGGCTGAGTTTTGGATCGCCCAGGCGCGCAGCCCTCTGGTGTCGAGATAGAAACCGGCATCCTGGCTGATCAGCGGGTCAATGGCATACCAGACTCCGTGTTCACGGATTTTCAGGTCGGGTTTTTCGCCAGCCAGGATGATCCCCCGCCTTTGCTGTGGGTCGGGCGCCTTGCGCAGCTTGAGAATCACAGCGTTCAACCAGGGGAAACGATAAAAGAGATACTCTTGCACCGCTCGAACGACCGGTTGGAGCACCGTTGGATTATGAGCGTAATTGAAAATAATCGCCGTTCGGGCATATAAATCAATGACAAGCTCAGGGCAACCCTCATAAAAACCGTTGAACAGGCGCAGAGCGGATTCGCGCCTTTCATCCATCAATTCAGCGCGTGCGTCTATGGCAACTTCGAGCAAGTCTAAGACAGATTGGGCGTCGGGTTTTGGTACAGTCTGGCTGAAAGATGCTTCAGGGGGTTCGGTCATATATGCGGCGATAAATGGAATAGAGTTCATAGATGCCGCGGATATAATTGCGGGTTTCATCAAAGCGGATTACTTCCAGGAACAGGTCTGGGTCGCCCCCTGATAGTTTCTGCCACGCAATCGAATTCCCCGGACCGCCGTTATAAGCCGCCAGAGCGGCGTAGAGGTCGCCATTGAAGTGATTGCGCCATTTTGCCAGGTAGTTCGCCCCCAGCTCGATGCTGACGCTTGGTCGGTAGAGATCGTTTTCGGTGTAATTTTCTGGCCAGCCAAGCGTGCTCACGATCTCCTGTCCGGTGGCAGGGATGATTTGCATCAAGCCGCGCGCCCCGGCGGATGAACGGACAAACCCTTCAAAGGCGCTTTCCTGACGAACAACGCTGAGCAAGAAGAGTGGATGAAACTGATACCGTTGAGCAGCGGCAAGGATGAGGTCGTAATAATAAGCGCCAAACCGGATATGGTTGAAGTAAGCAGGCGCCGCCATGGTATCTGCATCGCTCATCCCAGCCAGGTCGAGGACCTGACGAGCGGCTAAAATTGCGGAGCGATACATGCCTAAATCCAACAGATAATTCGCCAGACGGTAGCTGTTCACCGCATCAGCCTGGAGAGAGGCGCGCAGGTCTTCAAATTCTTTGCGGGCTTCCTCGTACAACCCCAACTCCCATAGTTCTGTGCCGCGCACCAGGCGCCCATCGCCCAGGAGCGGACCGGGGGAGGCTAAATCCACATCGCTGGCAATGGCAAAAGTCGAGCGTAACCAGGCTTCGGCTTCAGCCCGTTCTGCGCCGACATCTACCGAGATGTCATATTCTTGGGGCGGTGCGAATGGAGCGCGGTTGCGAAGGATATCTCGAGCGCGCTCGCTGTAATATCCGGTGGGGTCAATATTGGCGGTAATCTCCCACGTAGATTGAGCGGATGGAAGATCTTTGAGAGCATAATATGCTTTACCCACCCAAAATGACGCCTGAGAGCGTTCCTCCAGGCTGAGAGCGCTTGCCAGGGCGCGCTGGAAGAACTGAAGCGCGCCCTGATAATCTCCCAGGCGATATCTCCCAATCCCCGCCAGGAAAATCGCCCTCTGCGCTTTTTCATAACCAGGATATTCAGCAGCAACCCTTTCCCAAAGCGCGCTTGCCTGCTCCAATTGGTTATTGCGTTCAGCCACATCGGCGGCATCATATAAGAATTCGGCGGCGCGAAAATGATTGGGATATGCGCTTACGAAATCCAAAAGGGTCTGAATACCCTGTTCGTAATCGTACAGGTATGCCCACTGGGTATAGGCTTTCTGTTCCCAGGCTTTATCCCATAGCCGGTGGTCAGGGTAATTTTGGATGATGATATCCCACTGCGACACCGCCTCGGCGTATCCGCCCAGGGCGCGCAACGCCAGACCATTGTAGTAACGCGCTGTGCCTGGGTCAGCCGGATTAGATTGAAAATAGCGATCGAAAGCCGCCATGGCGACTCCGTATTCTCCGGCAAAATAATCCACGATGCCGCGGTTCAGGTCATCCACCGGCACACCGGCGTTCACCAGTTGCACCAAAGACAGATACGAGTCGTAGGAGGTGGGGTAATTATTCACTGCATCCTGGAAAGCAGCGTAAGCCTGCTCGGTCTGTCCCATTGCAGAGAACGCCAGCCCCATCAGGTAGTCCATTCGGGCTTTGGTGAAATCGTCCTGGGTGCGGTCATAGATGCCCTGGTAAATTCCCAGGGCAGTGGCGTAATCGCCAACCGCAGCGTGGGATTGGGCGATTTTGATCTCGATTGATTGCACATTGAGAAAGCCTGGCGACTGGAGCGCAGCGCGGTAATCATTCAACGCTCCGGCGTAATCTCCGCCAGCCTGGAGCGAATCGCCGCGCAGATTCAGCACATACGCGTCAATGACGCCTGGTCGCAGCGCCAGGTAGTTCAAGTATTCCTGCGCTGCCTGGCTGTGCATTCCCAAGCCGGAATAAGCCTGCGCCAATGCAAAATGAGCGTGAGGGATATCTCGGGATTGGGGGTAGGCGGCAATTAAAGAATTCAGTGCATCGATCGCCGCCTGAAATTCGCCGGAGGATATTCTCGAGCGTGCAATCCCCAGCAAAGCTGCGCTCTGGATATCCCCATCGGAGCTGGTGTTCAAGGCTGTTTCATATTCTGTTATAGCGCGCTCCCAGTCCCCTTCAGCGCGGGCGCGATCCCCGTGAGTAATGCGCGCCGCAGGTACGGGGGTTGGGGTTGGGATGGGCGTAGGAGTAGGGGTGGCGGTAGGGGTGGGCGGCGGTACGCTCGCGGTGGCGGTCGGTTCAGGTGTGGAGGTAAATCCAATGAAAGGCAGATTTCCAGACGATGCGCAAGCCAGGGTTAGAAAAACCACCAGCAAAATGAACAGGAGAACCAGCCTCTTCATGTCAGCCAATATAACCCAGCCTCAAACCCGTGTCAATGGCTGAAGCTGCCCGATTATTCAGTATAATCAGAGAGTATTTTGGTCTTTGATTGATGGTTGGTCAGAGCGGGAAATCCGAAAGTTTGTTGGTTTTTATTGCAATTTCAGACGACAGGTGCTGGGTTGATCCAGAAGAATAAAAACCCGATTGATCAGGCAATTTTGCAAAAATTAAGGGCTATCGTCGCTGATGGACCTGTGCTGATCCTGACCCACGACAACCCTGATCCGGACGCTCTTGCTTCGGGGATGGCTCTAAAGGCATTCCTGAAAGCGCAATGGGGCATCCCTGCCCGATTAATCTATAGCGGGGTCGTTGCCAGGGCGGAGAACCGGGCAATGTTGCAACTGCTTACGCCGGATTGGGAGCATAACGATCAGCTAACTGACCTGGAGGACTACACAGCAATTGCTCTGGTGGACAGCCAGCCTGGCGCTGGCAATAACCGCCTGCCCGAAGATCGTCTGCCGGACATCGTCATTGACCACCATTTGCCCATCCAGAAGAGGCTGCCCCGGGTGAAATTTGCCGACCTGCGCCCAGATATCGGATCAACGGTGAGCATGCTCTATCAGTACTTTTCAGCGGTGGGGCTCAGCCCCGAAACAAACCTTGCGACCGCCATGTTCTACGGATTGCACACCGATACCAACGGTCTGGTTCGGAGCGTCTCAGACGCAGATGAGGTGGCTTATTTCAATTTACTCAAGTTGATTGACCGGGATAAACTGATTAGAGTGCAACAGGCGGGTCGGAGTCGCGAGTATTTCCAGGCATTGAGCGATGGCTTACAGGCGACTTATCTTTACGGTAAAGTTGTTGTAGCCGATTTGGGAAGGATACAACATCCTGATATGGCAGCCGAGCTGGCAGATGTGTTGATTCGTCTGGAGAGCGCAATGGCTGTCTTGTGTCTTGGAGTGCATGGCAATACCCTCTATTTTTCACTGCGCACCAGGTTGTTGAATCAAGACGCCGGGCTGCTCGCCCACGAGATCGCTACTGGATACGGAAAAGCCGGAGGGCACGGCGTGATTGCGGGCGGGCAACTTCCTCTTGATCATTATGCCCCCTCCGAACTGGCGGAAAAACTCAAAGGTCGCTTGCTCATGATAATGGACGAAGAGAAGAACGGCGAGCCTTTACTTGAACCATCCAAGTGATCCAGACGAACCTTTGACAAAGCTGGATGAGCGTGTTAAACTCACTTCGCCCTGAAATTTTATGACGCTCTCCAGAGAGGGCGTCTTTTGATGTGATTATTTCGATGAGAACCGTTGATTGGGATGATGAAAACAAGCAGGTGCGGTTAATTGACCAGCGCCTGTTGCCCGGGGAGTTCCAAATCGTGTCCTATACTGACTATCGCCAGGTGGCTGCGGCTATCCGGGACATGGTGGTGCGCGGCGCGCCGGCAATCGGGGCTACTGCGGCATACGGACTCGCGCTCGCCGCGCTTCATTCTTCTACTCGCGACGTGATGCAGTTGCAGAAGGAACTGGAGCATGCCGCGGAGGTATTACACGCCGCTCGCCCTACCGCAGTCAATCTGAGCTGGGCGTTAGACCGCGTCATGCGCCTCGCCAGGCAGCCGGCTGACAGCCTGGAGGCGATGCGCCAGGCGATTTTGGTCGAAGCGCAGCGGATTGCGGATGAGGATATCGAAATCAATAAGCGGATGGCAAGCCATGGGGCGACCCTGATTGATGACGGCGACACCATTATTCATCATTGCAACACCGGCGCTCTGGCAACCGTGGATTGGGGCACCGCCCTGGGCGTCATCCGCATGGCGCATACTGCGGGTAAAAAGGTGCATGTTCTGGTGGATGAGACCCGTCCCCGCCTGCAAGGGGCGCGGTTGACCGCCTGGGAGCTGGAACAATACGGCATTCCCTACGAAATTATCTGCGATAACGCCGCCGGTTATTACCTTCAGACCGGTCAGGTTCAAAAAGTGTTTTTTGGCGCCGACCGGGTGGCGGCTAACGGGGATGTCGCCAACAAGATTGGGACGTATATGCTGGCGCTGGCAGCTTACGATAATCACGTACCAGCCTATTGCGTGGCGCCTGTCTCCACAATTGATATGACTGTCCCCCAGGGTAAAATGATCCCCATCGAAGAACGCTCACCGGAGGAAGTGCTCGAGATACAGGTGCGGGGTCAGCGGGTTGCGCCTGCCTCCGCCAGGGCGCGCAACCCCGCCTTTGATGTGACGCCCCACCGACTGATCCGGGCAATTGTCACCGAAAGAGGCATCGTTTATCCCCCATACGAAAGCCGATTGAAAGAAATAGTTGAACAGAAATAACAACGATCAGGTGCAAGCATGAATATCCTTCTTACCGGCTCTGTCGCTTATGATTATTTGATGATTTTCCCCGGCTATTTCCGCGACCACATCTTGCCCGACAAACTGGAAACCATCAGCCTCTCGTTTCTCGTGGAAAACATGGTGCGCCTGCGGGGCGGCACCGCGCCAAATATCGCCTATACGCTGGCATTATTGGGAGTGCGCCCACACCTGTTTGCCGCAGTCGGGGAGGATTTCGAGGAATATCGCGCCTGGTTGGAAAGCAAAGGGGTGGACACCACCTGGGCGCGGGTCATTCCCGGAGTGTTCACCGCATCGTTCTTTGCCAACACCGACCGTTCAAACTCTCAAATCGCCAGTTTTTATCCGGGCGCGATGGCGTATGCCTCCCAGCTCTCGTTGTACG
>JBBIPD010000166.1:0-6952 GCA_037443025.1 Chloroflexota bacterium | reverse complement strand
TAATACACTTCCCTCGGCGGGCAATGGAGCTGAAGCAAATCCAACGCCTCCACCTCCAGATTGCGCAGGCTCCTATCCACAAACGCGGTGAGATTTTCTTTGGTGAACCCCTCCGCCACATGTGGGTTCAATCGTCTGCCAGCCTTGGTGGCGACATACACCTCATCTTGTCGCGCTTTGAGCGCCTTGCTGATCAGGCGCTCGCTCCGCCCATCGCCATACACATCCGCCGTATCAATGAAGTTGACACCTTCATCAATTGAAGTCAAGATTGCCGCCAGGGTGTCCTCCTCGCTGACCTCCCCCCACTGCGAGCCGATTGCCCAGGCGCCAAGCCCGATTTCCGAAACGCGCCATCCGGTCCTTCCAAATTCACGATACCTCATCTTGCCTCCTGTGATGTTCAAATCATCGCAACCGATGAAAATTAGAATCTAATCAGGGTTTTGATTGGTTCCCCGGTCTTTGCGTAATCAAAAGCGGCGCTGACCTGCTCCAATGGAAATTCAGCCGAGATAAACTCTTTGTAACTCAGCCTGCCGGTTTCGATCCACTCGCACAGCGGTTCCTGCGCCGCCGCTTCACGCGCCCGTGTGGGCCATTGATGCACCATAAGATTAAAATTATACGGACCTTTTCCCTTGTCCAGGCGGATACTGGGAGCGTCTATCACCCCATACACACAGACCGACCCCGCCATTTTGATCATCGGCAAAGCCGCGTTGATGATCGCCTCCTTGCCGACAGCGTCAATCACCGCGTCCAGGGGCTTTCCCCGCCGGGCGGTCAACCGCTCCAGCTCAGGATCATCCGGCGCGAAGACCGCATCTGCCCCCATCTCCAACGCTTTCTTGCGTCGCTGGGGCAGGAGGTCCACGCTGCCGATAAAACCCAGACCCAACATTCGGGCGTACTTGACAAAACTCAAGCCCTCCGGTCCCGCGCCGAACACCCGAATGTCATCTCCGGGTTTCAGGTTGAAATCGCCGAAGCCTCCATACACCTCGCGCCAGGTGCAGAGCATCACCGCGTCCTCCACCGAAATGCTCTTTGGAACAACCCGCATGATTTCATACACCTCATACCAGTTGTGGGCGTTATCCGCCACGCCGTCCTCAATCATCGCCAGATGGTCGCCCGCAAGGATATAATCAGAGAAGCCGCCCCAGCCGCTGGCGTATTTCTCATCCGTCGGCTTCAAGAGCAAGCCTCCAATCACCCTATCGCCCGGTTTGAAACTGCGGACTTTCTCACCCACCCGATCCACCACCCCCACCGTCTCGTGTCCCAGCAGCAAGGGGTATTTTTCTACCCCCGGGAAGTGACCTTCCACCAATTTTCGGTCGGTCATGTTGCATAAACAAGCAGCCTCGGTTCGGATTCTCGCCTCATAAGGTCCCGGAATCGGTTCCGGTATCTCCACCACAGCCAATTGATTGGGTTCTAAGACCGCCACCGATTTCATCGTGCGCCTCCTGGTTCTGGTTTGATATGACCGCGCAAAAATATGCGGGCGTCTTTCACCCGCAACCAAACCTGTCTCGAATTGTCACTTGATGATCGTAATCCTGGACCGGTCAATGGTCAGGGCGACCGCCAGGATGATGATGCCTCCATAAATCGCCTGCTGGAACCAGGGGTTGATTCCGATCATATTCATCCCCACATCCAGCGCCATCACGATTAAGACGCCGATGAACGTGCGCAACACGCTCCCCACGCCGCCGCTGATGGCTGTGCCTCCCAGCACCACCACCGCAATGGCTTTCATCTGAAAGCCATCCGCCATCCGCGCCGACCCGCCCGCCATCCGCGCCGAGAGCAGCACGCCCGAGAAGGACGCCAACGTCGCGCACAACATAAACGCCAGAATTTTATAGCGATCAATCGCCACGCCAGAGACCATACTGGCTTTTTCGCCCGCGCCAATCGCCTTGACATACCGCCCGAAACGGGTATATCGTTCCAGCACAAAGGTTATCGCCAGGGTAATCAGGGCGATATACACCGCATTGTTCACCCCAAAGGTGTTGCCGGTGACCCATTTGGTCAGGTAAATATGCTCGCTGCTCACCGTGATAGGCGTGGCGTTCGAGACCACAAACGCCATCCCAATCCACAACCCCGAAGCCCCCAGGCTGGCAATGAACGACGGAATCCGCGCCTTGGTATGCACCACGCCGGTCAACAATCCGGATAACACGCCGTAAATCAAACCCAGCACATAGGCGAAATATCCCAAACTCGGGATGAACATCGCCACCAGCACCGTCGAAAAGGCAGCCACTGCCGCAATCGAGAGGTCAATTGACCCCAGTAAAATGATGAAGGTCTGACCCAGCCCCATCACCAGGAGCGTGGCGCTTTGCGAGAGCAAACCCAACAGGTTGGAGGGCAGCAGAAAGCGCGGGCTGCCTATCGCCATCACCGCCACCAACACAATCAGGGTGTAAATCGGCATCGCATCCACCCAGTTTGTGGTTTTACCCCAATTTTTTACGCGTGTAAGCAACGACATCTTCTCTCCAATTTTATTGATACGCCCGGATTACATCATCCCTTCAATCAATTCAACCGGCGATGGTTTGCGCTCAGGCGGCGCTTCGATGCGTTTGGTGATTACCCCATCCCGCATGGTAAAAATCAGATTGCTCAAGCCGATGGTCTCCTCCAGCGTATCGGCAATCAGCAAAAAAGCGATTCCCTGCGCCGCCAGTTCGCGAATCAACTCATACACCTCTTCTTTTGCGCCCACATCCACGCCGCGGGTAGGGTGATCCAGCACGAACACCTTCACCCGGGTCGCCAGCCACTTGGAGAGCACCACCTTTTGTTGATTCCCGCCGCTCAAATTCAGGCACAAGGCGTTCGCGCTGGGCGTCTTGATTCTCATTCTCTCGATCCAATGCTCCGCCAGTCTGCGCTCCTGCCTCAGATTGACCAGACCTCCGCGCAGCACCGGGCTCATATCCGGGAGGGTGATATTGGGTCCCAGGCTCAGGTACAGCACCAGCCCTTCCAAACCGCGATCCTGTGGTACATAGCCCACGCCGGCGCGGATGGCTGCCGAAGGCGATCCGTAGCGCAGCGGTTGTCCATCAACCCAGATGCTCCCCGAATCGGGTTTATCCACCCCGGCAACCGCCCGGCAGATTTCCTCCCTGCCCGAACCCAGCACTCCGGCAAAACCGATAATCTGCCAGCCTTGTTCAGGTTCTCCACCCGCAAGACCACTTCCGGCGCGGGTTTCACCTGCTTGCTCTGGCGGTAATACTCGCCTTTCAGCTCACGCCCGACCATCAAGCGGTGTAATTCCCCCACATTGGTTTCGCTGGTTTTTCGCTCCGCCACATTCTTGCCATCTTTGAAAATATACACCCGGTCGGTTATCTCCAGAATTTCCTCCAGGTGGTGTGAGACAAAAATAATCGAAGCCCGTTCCTTCAGGGAACGAATGCGGTCAAACAGGAGTTCTTTCTCCGCCTTCTCCAACACCGTCGTCGGCTCGTCCAGGATGATCACCGGTTCATATTTCGTCCTGTCTTCGAGCGACATCGCCCGCGCCAGCTCGATCATCTGGCGAGTGGCAAAATTGAGGGTAAAGGTATAGGTTCCAGGGTCAATCTCCAGGTCCACCTTGGCAAGCTGCTTGCGCGCTTCCGCGTTCATATTTTTCCAGTTAATCACCCCAAAACGAATGAAGGCTTCTTCATTACCCAGAAAAATATTTTCCCCTACCGTCAGGTTGGGCAACATGGATTGTTCCTGGAAAACCATCGCCAAGCCATGCGCCTCTGCGTCTTTGACGCTGCGGATATGGACCGGCTTGCCTCTCACCAGAATTTCGCCCTCGTCCGGTTGATAAGCCCCAATCAAAATCTTCAAGAGGGTGGTCTTCCCAGCCCCATTTTCCCCAACCAGACCCACAATCTCGTGGGGCTTCACCTGCAGGCTGACTTTATCCAGGGCTTGAACCCCCGGAAAACTTTTCGAAACATTGCGTACTTCAAGCACAAAATCAGACATAGGATATCCCATGTTCTACTTGATAAAGGGCAGCTTGCTGCGGTCTATGGTCAAAATCACCCCGATGGTGATGATGACGCCATGCACTGCGGGTTGAACGTAACTGGGCACGCCTGCCAAAAGCATCCCATTGCTGATGACGGTCACGATCAAAGCGCCGATTAACGTCCCCACCACGCCCCCCGTACCACCGGTGAGCGCAGTGCCCCCCCCCACCCCCGCCGTAATCGCGGCGAACAACTGGTTCAAACCGGAGTTCGCCGCTCCTGCGCCAATCCGGGCGGAGTTCAACACCCCGCCAATCCCCACAAAAAAACCGGCTAGAGTGAACGCCAGTATCTTGTACTTATCAATGGGAATACCCGCCAGTTTGGCGCGGTCTTCTGCCCCGCCGATGGCAAGGACATAACGCCCAAAACGGGTATAACGCTGAATGAAAAATGCAATCAAGAAAATTGCTATGCCAAAGAAAGTCAGATTGGGAATGGGTCCGGTGTTGCCTCTTGCCCAGCTCAGCAGCATCGGGTCCAGAATGGGCAAATTCATCCCATTGGAGAGCCAGGTCGCCAGCCCTACCCCAACATACATCATTCCCAATGTCGCCATAAACGACGGAATGCGCATCTTGGTATGAGCGACGCCGTTCAAAAAACCGATCAGCGTACAGACCACAACCGCAATCAGCACCGCCAGCAACCCGAAATCGTTGCTGTTGAAGTAATTCTTCGCCAACAAGCCGATAATCACCGAAGCAAGCGCCATCACCCCTTCGACCGACAGGTCAATACTTCCCATCAGGATGATAAAGGTCTCGCCCATCGCCACAATAATCAGAATCGAAACCTGGCGCATCAGGTTGGCGATGTTCGCCCCACTCAAAAAGCGCGGGTTGATCAGGGTGACCAAAATCACCAATGCGATCAACACCAGAATTGGCGCTACCAACGGTGGAAGGCGCAATCTGCTTTTCCTGGCTGCAGCG
The DNA here is from genome assembly GCA_037443025.1 of Chloroflexota bacterium. Taxonomy (GTDB): domain Bacteria; phylum Chloroflexota; class Anaerolineae; order Anaerolineales; family UBA4823; genus JAQBDA01. The sequence goes on along the minus strand of JBBIPD010000166.1, from coordinate 1,944 downwards.
GATTCGATGCCCTTAGTTATCGTTGCCACTTTTCTCTCCTCAGATGATCTCACCTGCCTCTACCCTTTGGCTTCAGCTTCTGGAGCAATAACTGCCCCAGAAGCTGAAGCGCTCAAGGTATCCACCAACCCATCCGATGGTCAGGCGATTGTGGTGATGGGATTTCCTCACGGAGGTGGTGATCAACAGGGGGTTATTCCTGCACCCGCCCCCAATAATCTTTCCAGTCGTACGACGGGGTGCCGTCAATGTACTTGGTCTTGATTTCCTGGGCGTTGGCGGTGTTGACATACACCGGCTCGAAGTAGAATTCGCGGTGTGTGTTGGGTTCCTTGGAGGGGTCAAAGACGCCGGTGGCAGCCGCGTAGGGGATCGAGAGACCCATACCGCCCTGCCACATGGGGTCATTGTTGACGGTGGCGGCGAACTCGCCAGAGATGCAGGCGTTGATCGCTTCGCTGGTGCCGTCAATGCCCACCACCGGAATCTTACCCGCCAGACCAGCCGTGCGCAAAGCCTCCAGCGCGCCCAATCCCATGTTGTCGTTGGCTGCCCAGATGCCGTTCAGGTCTGGATATTTCGCCAGGAAGGCTTCGGTCACAGCCACCGCTTTGGTGCGGTCCCACTCTGCGGTCTGGTCTTCCAGAAGCTCGATGTTGGGGTTCTCTGCCAACGCCTGTTTGAGACCCTCAAAGCGTTGAATCGCCGGTACGTTCGCCAGCAGACCCTGCAGAGCGACGATCTTGCCGCTGCCGCCCATCGCCTTGAACAGTTCTTGAGCGACATACTTGCCGGAAGGTACGCCGTCCACGCCCATGTGCGCCACCCAATACGGGTTGTAGTCCCATGGGTGCAGGTCATCCGGCTTGTTCCACTGGGTCAGGAAGTACACTTTGTTCTCGGCGCACAAATCGGCAATCGGCTTGGCGTCGGGCGATTGATTCGGGTCAATGTTGAAGACCACGTTCTGCCCACCCTCGGCAATCAATGCCTTCATCAGAGTCAGTTGTTTCTCGCTGTCGCCCTCGCAGTGCAGCCCGCGATGGTTCTTGCCTTGCCCAATCGACTCGGCGAAGAGCTGACCGCCGCGATACCAGGCGGAGTGGTATTCATTGGAAAGGGTGCGGATCACGGTGCCAAGATAGAAGGGCTTTGCCCCTCCCGTGCTTGGAGCCGCCTGGGCGCAACCAGCCAGGACTCCCGCCCCAATGGCTGTTCCGAAGACCTTCAGGAACTCACGCCGACTCATATAATGCTTTTCCATGGTAGCTCTTTCTCCTCATAAAAAAAATCAATTTTTTTGTGGATGTTAGAAAATGCTTCTTTCTATCTGAACCGATGCGATACTTTCACCTCCTTCTGGAACTATCCTGGTTCCCTCCTCCGATCAGACCATTCGATTTCTGCCGGCATTCAATCTCCGGCAATTAATTCCTGCACCAGGCGCTGCGCTTCCAGGGCGTCCTGTTCTGCCTGAGCCTGACCCAGGGCGTCCCGATTTAGCCTGGAGAGCAGCTTCTGGTAGTTTCTCAAGTTGGCGATGCTCCGCGTGAAGGCGCCCACGGCGCTCTCCCGTTTGGGCACCAGGTCGAGCGTCAGCCAGCCCTCGTACCCCACCGCCTCCAACGCCAGCAGGAATTCCAGCATCGCCCAGAAATGCACCGCGCCCACCGCCATATCGTCGTCGCCGCTGCCGTAGGTGTCGTTGACATGCACCCCCACCAGACGGTTCAAACGCCCCAGCATCACCGCCGCCTCGGCGGGTATCTCCCGGCTCATCAAGGCGTGTCCAAAATCCAGATAGGCGCCGACATTCGGTAACCCCAGCTCCATCCCCAACAGCGCCGCTTTGGCGGCGTTGCTCACCAGCATGTGGGTGCGGGGTTCGTTATGTTTATATTCGTAACCGATTTTGGTCTCGGGGTCGTAGCGGGCAATCTCGTC
>JBBIPD010000165.1:0-6988 GCA_037443025.1 Chloroflexota bacterium | reverse complement strand
ACCCCCCCAACCCCCACCCGCACGGTAACGCCCACGATCACGCCCTACCCCACGCCCACCGAGACCCCTGAGGTCAAACCCAGCGATACGCCTACGCCGACTCCCACGGCAACACCCAGCGATACGCCTTCCCCTACTCCGACGGATGCATTCACCCCAACCCCAACCACCCTGCCCCTCCCGCCGGGGGTCGGCATTGGTCCCCCAGATGGGGTGATTCTGGACATCGGTTGCGGTTCAGGCTATCTGGTTGACCTGGGCGCGCCAACCTGGATTGGAACGCTGGTCTTCTTCGAGTACTACAATCCCGGCGGTTGCAGCGGAGGCATCTGCCTGGACTGGATTTACATTCAGCTCGGCGAAAATTCCGATGGTCCCTGGACGCAGTATTTCTACTGGGGCGACAGCGACGGCGGCAATAACGGGAACGTGCTGCCTTACCATTTCCCCGGCGGGGTGGAGGCGGATAACGAAAATATCCCCGCCGCAGAGTTATACAACAACTCTGGCATCTTCATCTCGGTGGGCGGCGTCTATCGCTACGTGCGCCTGACCGCGCCCTCCCCCTGCGGCGACCCCGCCCAGGTGGATGGGATTGACATCCTGCCCTGATTATTCAATCTGGGGCTTATCCTGCCGCAGGCGTTTCACCAGCCCGCGGCGTTTTTTGCGCTCCAGCCGTCTCAGTTGTGATTCGGGGGTGGGTTTGGTCCTGCGGCGCGGTTTCGGCGGTCTGGCGGCGCGCTGCACCAGCTCCGTCAGGCGCCGCAATGCCTCCTGGCGGTTTGCCTCCTGGGTGCGGTGGTTGCGTGCCTCGATAATCAGCACGCCGTCCTCGGTGATGCGATTTCCCGCCAGCGCCATCAGGCGCGCCTTCACGTCCGCTTCCAGCGAGGGGGAGTTGCGCACATCAAAGCGTAGCTGGACGGCGGTGGAGACCTTGTTCACGTTCTGCCCGCCCGGACCGGAGGCGCGCACGAAGCTTTCCTGGATTTCGTCTTCATCCAGTTGGATTTTCGGCGTAATGACGATCATTCATCCCGCATCATAACATAACTCGCCTCCTGCTTGCAGGCGACTCTAACCTCCCCATATGACCCATGCGCAATGTCCTGCCAAAGGATGACCCGAATTTAACCAACCGGCGGGTGAAGCCGAGAGCCTGTCGTGATATCTTAAGCGCAAGGAGATTGAAACCATGAACACCAAACCATCCATCACAATTCTATATATCTTTCTTTGCGCCTTGCTCCTGGTGGGATGCCAGACCTCAGGACAGGCAGCCCAGGCTCGGCTCTCGTCCCTGGAAACGGTGGACGCTTTCTACACCTGGTATGTGGATTACATCCAGCCCGGCTCAGAACAGATGCGCAATCCCCTGGCGGATCGGGCTTACCGGGAAAGCCCATACCTGAGCGAATCCATGATTAAAAGGGTAGATGCCCTGCTGGAGAGCTTTGAAAAGGAAATGGGGGGCGGCTTTGATCCCTTCCTGTTGGCTCAGGATATCCCTCAGGAGATCGAAGTCCAACCGGGAGCGCAGGCAGATACGGTGATCGCCCGCATGCGTTTTGGGGAGAGCTGGAACGAGCTCAAGGTCAGCCTGGTAGAGCAAGGCGGTCGCTGGCTGATTGAGGAGGTCAGCCGGAATGAGTAAGGGTCAAAGAATCATCTGAATTATTCAAGACCGGCAGCCGGCAACGGGCTACCGGTCGGCTTTAACCGGACAAAATTTTCCAACCGGATGTGATTTTCAGGGGATATTGTACCCGGTCAGCTCGCCGGTGTACGTCCCATCCAGCCCCGATTTCACCGTACCGATTCCCTTCACATACCAGAAATACCCATGCGTATCGAAGCCTTCTGCGCCGTTCATGGTCATACTCCCCGTCTGCTCTACCTTGAGGGTGTTGAACGTGCCTGCCGGGACGGTGATCTGCTCGTAGCCCAGGGCTTTGTAATTGGTTTCGATGGTGGCGGTGAGGGTCACTTCGCCGTCGCTCGAGGCGCCAGCGACGCTGATGATCTGCGACCAGTCGTCGCCCACCTGGATGTCGTTGGGCAGAGTCACGCCTTCCACGTTTTGGGTGGTCAGGGTGGAGCCGCCGCCGCTTTCATAATCGGAGTAGGTGCTGGAGACTCCCGGCACATCCATCAAGATAATGCCCTCATCGGTGCATTGACCCCGGAGGGTGAAGGTGGAGTTATCCGTCTGGACGGTGAGGGTGAAGGTCTTGTCTTCGCCGACCGCCATGCTGTGTGTCGCCTGGGAGCCGTCGGAGAAGGCATATTCCCAGGAAGCGCCGTTCACCACCGGGTAGTAGGGGTTATTGCACTCGTCGCTGGCGCGCACCACCGGCGGGCTGGCGGGGGTGGGGGCGCTTTCGGTGACGGTAGTGACCTGCACCTGCGGAATTTCAGTGGGTGCGGCGCTGGGCTGGGGCGTCGCGGTGGGGAGGGCGGGGGCGGGTATCGAATCCGTCGCGACCGAGGCGGGCGCCTGGGCTGTCCGGGCGCAGCCGCTTACCAGTAAAGTCAAAACAACTATAAAATAGTATATTTTGCGCATAGGTTCTCCTAAAAAGATTTATTTTTGAGATTCAGCCAGGACTGCCTGGGAAAAGACATAATCCGCTGCAGCCACTGGTTGGTGACATTCAATACAGACCTGCACTTTACCGCTCATCTCAGCCACTTTGCCATCCTTATCGTACATCCCCCACCACCAATCGTTGTGTTCAGGGTCATACCCGGACGCCATTTTCACCATCACCGTGATGGCTGTGATGCTTTCGGACTCCTTGTCTGCAAGGTGGGTCTTGACGATCTTGGCGCACTCTGGAAAAACGCCAGAGCCGCTAAGGTAGGTGCTTTTTGCCTGGTCGTTGACATAGATATTCACCGCCATCTCATGTCCTTGAATCGGCTTGGGATTAACCTTGCTCCAGTTGAGGAAATCGGCGAAGTCGGGGATGCTGTCCGCCGGGCAAGAGGGGAGCGGGGTCGGCGTGGGCGCAGGGGCAGCAAGCGACAACGCGGCAGGGGCGCACCCGCCCAGTGCATTCGCCGCCAGGACGATCAAAACGACCACCCTCCCTACATGCTTGCTGGTGAAAGATAGATTTTCTTTTTGATTGTTGCCTTCCATATATGTTCGTGACCTCATCATGGTGCTCCACTTGATTTATAATTTCCCCATTGCGAGTTGGTATAAGGATAGCCTGTTTCACAGGTTTGTGGTCACGCCCAGCGTGACAAAAAGCGTGACAAAATGAGCAGCGATACCTTCCCAGGGTGGCTGAAGCGCCGCCGCAAGCAGCTCGACCTGACTCAGGCAGAGCTTGGCGCGCGGGTCGGCTGCAGTGCAGCGACCATCCGTAAGCTGGAGACGGGCGAGCGTAAACCATCCCGGCAATTAGCGGAACTGTTGGGCCGCGCCTTGCAGGTGCCGGAAGGCGAGATGGAGACCTTTCTGCGCCTGGCGCGTGGCGGCGTTCTTGATTCAGCGCCCGCCGCTCCCCATCTTCAGCCGGCTTTGCCTCCCGAAAACCTGCCTGCTCCGCTCACCTCCCTGGTGAACCGCATGCGAGCCGTGGAAGCTGTGACCTCTTTGCTCGCAGACCCCGGCGTGCGCTGGCTGACCCTGATTGGTCCGCCCGGCATCGGCAAGACCCGCCTGTGCATTCAGAGCGGCAGACAGGCGTTGCCCGGATTTGTGGATGGCGTGTGGTTTGTGGATTTATCCGAGCTGGAGGATTCCGCTTTCGTCCTGCCGGCGCTCATCCGCTCGATATCTGCCCTGGATTTGCCCCCCGCAAATTTAGACCAGCTTGCTCTCCAGCTCAAAGATCGGCGCATGCTGCTCATTCTGGATAACTTCGAACATGTCGCCGAGGCGGCGCTGGAAGTCGCCCGCCTGCTCAAGAAATGCGCCGGATTGAAAGTGCTTGCCACCAGCCGTGTCCCGCTGCGCATCTACGGCGAGCATGAATTTGCCGTCCCCCCGCTTTCCATCCCTCCCGCCGAAGCGGTCAGCCGGCTCGATTTGCTGATGGAGTCCGAAGCGGTGCAGCTCTTCGTCGAGCGCGCCCGTCAGCGCCAACGGGATTTCAAGGTCACCCCGGACAACGCGGCGGTTATCATTGACATTTGCTCCACCCTGGAAGGCGTTCCGCTTGCGCTGGAGCTTGCTGCCGCGAGCCTGGAGTCTATGACCCTGGAAGAGATGGACGTCATGCTGCATCGCTCGCCCGACTCCCAATGGATCACCCACTTGAGCGCATCGGCGCGCGACCTGCCCGACCGCCAGCGCACCCTGGAAAATGTCGTTGCCTGGAGCTTTAAACTCTTAAATGAAACCCAGCAGCGCTTTTTCTGCGACCTGGGCGTGTTCACCGCTTGGTTCGACGCCGCGGCGGCAGCCGCGGTCTGCCTGGAGGGCGAGCCAGACGCTTTGAGCAAGGCGCGCCGCTTGTTAACCAGCCTGGCGGAGCATTCCTTGCTGGAGCGCAATGTCATCGGCGGGGTCATCTGCTATCGCATGCTGGAAGTCATCCACCAATACGCAAACGTCATGCTTCAACCCCAGCGCCGGGCAGACCTGGAACAGCGCCGCGCCGGTTATTTCCTGGAGCTGGCGCGGGGGTTCACCGCGCAGTCGCCCAGGCAGGATTTCGCCCCCTTCTTCAATCTCCATGCCGGAAACATCCGCAGGGTCTTAAGGTGGGCAATCTCCGAGAAGCAGGCGCAATTGGGATTGGAACTCGCCGGATATTTAAATCAAATCTGGTCCTCGCTGGGGTATTTGCGGGAGGGGTTGAGCTTCGTCCGCCAGTTGCTGGCATTGCCGGTGGAGGTGGAGCCGCTGGTGCGCGCCGACGCCCTGCAGCTCGCCTCCGACCTCGCCTGGCAGCAGCACGATTTCGACGCCGGGCTGGAATACGCCCGCCAGGCTGCCGGGTTGGGGATGGAGTACGGGCTGCGCGGCAAGCAAGCCATGTACCTGAACCGCCTGGGGCGCATCTACATCGAACGAGGCGAGTATCCGCACGCCCGGCAGGTGTTGATCGAAGCGCTCAGCCTGGCGCGCGCCGACCCAACCAGTTTCAACCCGGCGATGCCTCTGACCCAGCTTGGCGAGCTGGCTTTTTTCGAAGGAAAGCTGGATGAAGCCCAGGCGCATTTAGAAGAAGCGCTCACCGCCCTGCCTTCGGGGGAGATCATCTTCACCGCCATGGCGCTCACCGATTTGGCGGAGATTGCCCTGGCGCAGGGTGTTCCTGCAAAGGCGCGCCAGTACCTGCTGCAAGCCTGGGAGACGGTCAGCCAGCACATCCGCCGCACGCTGGTCTATCTGTGCGCCGTGGTGGGTTATTTGCTGCAAAGCGGAGCCGGCGATAGGGCTGCCATGCTCCACGCGGCTCGATTCCTGGGAGCTATCCCGGCGCTGGCGGAGCAGTCGGGGGTGGTCCTCTCCTCGTTTTACCGGGACGTGATCGCCCGCCGCAGCCACATGGTGCAGGAGCGAATCTCTCCCCAGGAATGGCAGGCGGCGTATGCCGAGGGGCAGCGATGGAGTCGGAGCGATGCCCTGGCGCAAGCCCGAAATCTGGTCTGAAGCGGTGTCCACTGACCGAGATGGGAAAGCCGTCATCCGTTGCTCAGCCTGTTACTTTTCCTGAAATTTTCCGATATAAGGTTTAGATGCGCCTGAGGCGCTTGCGCCTCAGGCTGACTTGAGGAGATGCATGGAGAATTTGCACGCGGCGTCAGCCAACGCGGAAATCAAAGACGACGAAGACGCCCTGCTGGCGGCTTGCCGCTCCAACCCGGCAGCCTTTGCCAGACTATACCGCCGTTACCTGAACCGGGTCTACCGCTACCTGTACTGGCGGGTAGGCGAGAAAGATACCGCCGAAGACCTGACCTCTCAGGTCTTCCTGGCGGCGCTGGAGAGCCTGCCGCGCTACCGGCATCAGGGCAATTTCGCCGCCTGGCTCTTTACCATCGCCCGCCGCAAAGCCGCCGACCATTTCCGCTTTCAGCGCGGGCAGGCGAGCCTGGAAGCCCTGCAGGATACCCTGCCCGGCGAGGGAGACCCGCTGCCCCGGGTCATCGCCGATGAGGAGCTGGAGCGCCTGGGGCAGACGATTGCCAGCCTGGGCGCGGCGGAGCAGGAGCTGTTGCGCCTGCGCTTTGCCGCCGAACTGAGCTTTGACCAAATCGCGGCGTTGCTCAAGCGCCGTCCCGCGGCGGTAAAGATGCAGCTCTACCGTTTATTGAATCGCCTGGCGAAGCATCTATGAGCCTTTTGGCAGGACAGGCAGGTAATATGGACGATAAGGACCAGACCAAACCCATTTCTGAGATGGAAGACCGGCTCTCCCGTTATTTTCGTTCGGTCTCTCCTCGCCCGGCTTTCGCTGAGCGGTTGGAGAGCCAGGTGGAAGGGCGCGCCCGTCAGATGGCGACCATCGAAACGCCCGCCGCCTCCCGCCTTTGGGGTAATCTCCTGCGCGGCGCGGTGAGTTGGGTCTGGGCGGCGGGAGGGGTTGTTTTGCTGGTGGCGGTGATAGTTTTCGCCGTCAGCCTGCTGCCCCAGCGCCCCTCGGCGCTGCCCCAGGCGGTGGCGCCTCCGGTCGCCACCCAGACAATCGCCCCGACCCCGACTGCCCCGCCCCCGACCGTTGAACCGCAAAACCCGCTCGCCATCCCCGGCGTCATCACCTACACCATCCAGGAGGGAGACACCCTGCTGGACATTTCGAATGAATTTGGCGTATCGGCTGCCAGCCTGTTCGAGTTGAACCAACTCTCCACAGGGGATGTCCTTAACCCGGGCAGGGTGCTGCTCATCGCCGAGGTGTACCGCGTGGTGCCTGGCGACACCTGCGCCTCGATTGCCTTCAAATTCGGCATCACCGTCGAGACCCTGGTTCAGACCAACAATCTCGATCCTACCTGCAACAACCTGCGCTCAGATCAGAAG
>JBBIPD010000164.1:0-7003 GCA_037443025.1 Chloroflexota bacterium | reverse complement strand
GCCTGGCGGATAGCCGGGGCGTCGCCGCTCGAGAGCGCAGAGACAATCTGCTGCGGGTTACCAAAAGCCCCGTTGAACAGGGCGCCATAAGCAACCCTGACCGAATCCCAGGCGACTTTCAATCCCTCCCATAGAGAGACCCGTAAAGCCTCGTAGAAGGTCAGATTGGTCAAGATGATAACAATTGCCCCCATCACCAATCCGGTGAAAATTGCCAACAACGGGACAGCGACCACATTCAGCATGCGCCGCCAACCAGCCGCTGGACGCGCCGCCCCACCTGTGACCTCCTCGATAAAGATCTTGCCAATGTCCTTCTTCGGCGAGCTTTCTAGCGCTTCATTCTTTTCATCACTCATTGTCAGCGTCTCCGAGAGATAGTTCCGCTTCAAGATGGTTGCAAAGATTGGGTAACTTCCTTAACCCCAGCCATGAGCAAGCCCAGTCTTTCCTTTGTGGCTTCAGCAGCATCGAGGGTTTCCACAACTCTGCCCCGGTACATCACAGCAATCCGATCCGAAAGCCCCATAATCTCATCCAGCTCGGTTGAAACCAACAAGACCGCGCAGCCCTCAGCCCGCTTTTGGAGCAATCTACCGTGGATATACTCGATTGAGCCAACATCCAAACCGCGCGTCGGCTGGGAGGCGATCAAGAGCTTGATCGGTCGCGAGAATTCACGCGCCACAATCACTTTCTGCTGGTTTCCGCCGGAAAGCGAGCTTGCTGGCGTAAGCACACTCGGAGTGCGGATATCGAACTCTCGCACCAAACGTATGGCGTTTTCACGAATCACGTTTTCCTGGAGCACAGCTCCTTTTGAAAAGGGGGGCAGGTAATACGTGTTCAACATCAAATTGTCGGCAACAGGGAATGCCAACACAAGACCATCGCGTTGCCGGTCTTCCGGCACGTGCGCCACGCTCTGCTCGGTAATAAAACGGGGTGTTTGATTGGTGATGTCTTTCCCGCCGACAAGAACTTGCCCGGCTTCGATAGGTCGCAACCCGGTTAACGCCTCCACCAGCTCGGTCTGTCCGTTGCCCTGCACGCCAGCAATCCCAAGCACCTCCCCTGCGCGCACATGGAAGGAAACCCCATCAACAGCCACCTGCTTCCTCTGTCCAAGCACGACCAGGTCCTTAACTTCGAAAACCACCTCACCCGTCTCAGCGGGCGCCTTCTCGATTTCTAACCGCACCTCTCGCCCAACCATCATTTGAGCCAGCACATTCTGGTCGGCTTCAGCAGGGGTGGTTGTGCCGATAACTTTTCCCCGCCGAATGACGGTGATCCTGTCCGCGATTTCCAGCACTTCTTTCAACTTGTGGGTGATGAAGATGATGGATTTCCCCTGATCCACCAGAGAACGCATGATTTTGAATAATTCCTCGACCTCTTGTGGGGTAAGCACCGCGCTGGGCTCATCCAGGATCAATATATCAGCTTCGCGATAGAGCAATTTGATGATCTCCACCCGTTGTTGCACGCCTACCGGTAAATCCTCAATGTATGCGTCGGGGTCAACTTGCAGGTTGTAACGTTCGGATATCTGGCGCACCTTATCGGCTGCTGCTCGACGGTCCAGAACCCCGGCAACACGAGTATCCTCTTCACCCAGCATCACGTTTTCGGTCACCGTGAAGACGGGCACCAGCATGAAGTGCTGATGAACCATACCGATCCCTTCCCGAATCGCGTCTACTGGAGAGCGCACAGTGATCGGTTTGCCTTTGACGATGATCTCGCCTTCATCCTGTTCGTAGAGACCATATAAGATATTCATCAAAGTAGTCTTGCCTGCTCCGTTTTCCCCCAACAAGGCGTGGATTTCACCTTGTTCTAATGTCAGATCAATGTGATCATTCGCCAATACGCCGGGAAAGCGCTTGGTAATACCTTTGAGTTCAAGGACAGGTGTCATAGCGATCTATGGACCTCCGGCAGGGCTATCGAGTGTTGATGGATTATCTAAAATTACCTGGCTTTTGATTGGCTACTATCAGGAGGGCTGCCCTGGGCAGGGCAGCCCTCCAATCAATCGGTGTTACGGTTTGACAGAGATTTCGCCGGAGATGATACCTTGGGCGACCTGATCCAGTTCAGCCTTGAGTTCAGCCGGCACCATCGCATCCAAATCATGGAACGGAGCCAACCCCACGCCGCCGTTCTCCAACGTACCAACAATCACCCCTCCTTTGAACGTGCCGTCTATCACACTCTTGATCGCTTCTTTGGTCGTCACGTTCATGTTCTTCAGCACCGAGGTCAGGATGATGTCCTTGAAGTCCGGCACCGTGTTGTACCAGTCAGCGTCCACTCCAATGATGTAGACACCCCCTCGCTCTTTCGCCGCCGCCGCCGTCCCCTCTCCTACGGGTCCCGCTACCGGCAGGATGATGTCTGCCCCTTCATCCATGAACGCTAACCCCAGCGTCCGCCCGTCTTCCTTGCTCTCAAAGTTCCCCGTGAACGAGCCCGTCTGCGCTACAGGATCCCAGCCTAACACCTCCACGTTCGTCCCCTTCTGCGCATTGTAGTACTGCACCCCTGCCCAGAAGCCGTCCATGAAGATCGTCACCGGCGGTATCTGAATCCCTCCAAACGTCGCTACCTTCCCCGTCTTCGTCATCCCTGCCGCTACGTACCCCGCCAGGAACGCCGCCTCATCCGTGTTGAATACCTGCCCCAACACGTTCGGGATCACCGGGTCGTATGCATAGTCCACTATCGAGAACGGTACATCCGGATACGCCTGCGCTGCCGCCGCCGTCGCATCCCCCAGCAGGAACCCTACCGTGATGACAATGTTGCAGCCTTCGTCGGCAAACGCTTTGATGTTCTTCTCATAGTCCGTCTGCTGCTGACTCTCCAGATACTTGCCCTCTATCCCAAATTCCTCCATCGCCTCCTGCACACCCTTCCATGCCGTGGCGTTGAAGCTCTTGTCGTCTATCCCGCCTACGTCCGTCACCTCGCAGGCTTTGAAACCTTCCGGAGCAGTGACCGCGGGTGGAGCAACAACCGCCTCGCCTGGTTTGACAGAGATTTCGCCGGAGATGATACCTTGGGCGACCTGATCCAGTTCAGCCTTGAGTTCAGCCGGCACCATCGCATCCAAATCATGGAACGGAGCCAACCCCACGCCGCCGTTCTCCAACGTACCAACAATCACCCCTCCTTTGAACGTGCCGTCTATCACACTCTTGATCGCTTCTTTGGTCGTCACGTTCATGTTCTTCAGCACCGAGGTCAGGATGATGTCCTTGAAGTCCGGCACCGTGTTGTACCAGTCAGCGTCCACTCCAATGATGTAGACACCCCCTCGCTCTTTCGCCGCCGCCGCCGTCCCCTCTCCTACGGGTCCCGCTACCGGCAGGATGATGTCTGCCCCTTCATCCATGAACGCTAACCCCAGCGTCCGCCCGTCTTCCTTGCTCTCAAAGTTCCCCGTGAACGAGCCCGTCTGCGCTACAGGATCCCAGCCTAACACCTCCACGTTCGTCCCCTTCTGCGCATTGTAGTACTGCACCCCTGCCCAGAAGCCGTCCATGAAGATCGTCACCGGCGGTATCTGAATCCCTCCAAACGTCGCTACCTTCCCCGTCTTCGTCATCCCTGCCGCTACGTACCCCGCCAGGAACGCCGCCTCATCCGTGTTGAATACCTGCCCCAACACGTTCGGGATCACCGGGTCGTATGCATAGTCCACTATCGAGAACGGTACATCCGGATACGCCTGCGCTGCCGCCGCCGTCGCATCCCCCAGCAGGAACCCTACCGTGATGACAATGTTGCAGCCTTCGTCGGCAAACGCTTTGATGTTCTTCTCATAGTCCGTCTGCTGCTGACTCTCCAGATACTTGCCCTCTATCCCAAATTCCTCCATCGCCTCCTGCACACCCTTCCATGCCGTGGCGTTGAAGCTCTTGTCGTCTATCCCGCCTACGTCCGTCACCTCGCAGGCTTTGAACTTCGCTTGCGCCGGGGGTTGGGTAGGTTCAGGCGCTTTGGTTGGCTCTGGAGCCTTGGTGGGTTCAACCGGCGCAACGGTTGTAGCCGCCGGTCCGCCGCAGGCAGCCAGCATCATCGAAATGATCACAAGCAAACCGAGAAGGGAATAAATTTTCCTGGACATTCGTTTCTCCTCCATTTTGAGAAATTAAAGATTTTCTTCGTTATAAACATGTCGTTATTAAGGATTCGACAAATAAATCGGGAATTTTCGGGGCGGCTCACCTCCTTTTTGTATCAAATTGAGTGAGTAAAAACCGGCTGGATACTTCGGATTGACATCCTCCTAACCAGCCTCATCCTATATATTGTATCTTTTGTTCATTACATACAAGTTTAGCATGAAGATTGCCTGAATGCAATGTGTCATTTTTCACCTTTTATTCAACACCATTCCGTTCACCCGTCGCCGGATCAACCCCTGTGTCAATATAACCAGCCATTAAATCGGCTATCATCTTTTCCACCAGCCCCTGCCTGCCAGGGCTGAGCAGATCGGGGTTGGCGTTTTCAATCGTCAGCCGCAGTTCAACAGCCTGATTACCCCGCCCTTCCAATAAAGAGGACCAGATTTCTCGCACAGCCTCGAGTGGATTCTCGCTTCCCAATGACGCCACCCAATGAGATTTTATCGCGGGAGGCGCCTGACCCACGCCAATGATATTGATTCCGGCTTGGGTTAATTCGTTCAACAAGCCCATTTCGGCTACTTCGGGCGCCACATAAACCGTTCCAATTTGCCAGACTTTGAAATAATTAACCGCCGACTGCCAGTCCGCCTGGGCGGCGTTCGGCGGAAGTTGCACTGCCAGAGGATAACCCGTGTCTGGGTAGGGCGGATACACAGAGCGGCACAATCCGCAAAAATAGATCACCCCGTTGGCAAAACCCCACCTGGCAGCATTCCCAGCCGGGGTATCCGATTCGCTGATCACACCGACCCGCCAATCGGGGGTAATTGCTGCTGCCAGGTAACCGGCGCTGAATCCCCGCCAATCTGGACGATCCCGAGAACGGATTACGCTGATATTCGGACCCCCTTCGACCTCAGGCAACTTCACCGCCAGGAATTGCGTCTCCGGGGCTGCTGAAGCCAGCTCGGCTATCCCCGCGGCGGGTGGGACGGCAACAACGATCTTCGTCTCATCTTCAAATTCGGAGACGGTCAGTCCTGGTTGCACCTGAAAGCGTAGCCCGGCTTGAGATGATAAATCCGAAAGGAGGTTTTGCAAATCGGCTACCAGAGATGCATCCGCTTCGGGCGGCGCAAGCAGAATAGCCAGGGGTTGGACCGGGGTAGGGGTCGGAGTCGGTTGAGGTCTGTTTGTGGGCAGGGGTGTGGGCGAGAGGTCGGGGGTTAGACCGGGCGTGTCAACCGGTTGACCTTTCCCACAGGCAGCCAGCATGAGACCGACCAGGGTGATAACCAGAATGACCGAAATTAGCTTGTTTAATAAAATCTTTGCCATGGGCTAAACAATGCCTCGATGTTCATCTCTATCCTGGAATCATACCAACAGGAGTCAATTTTACTATGAGTTGAATCATCCTTAAACCAGAGGTAGCGCCATCCGCATCGCTTCAGCAATCGTTTCAGCGTCCCCTAAATTCCTGTATAATTGCCATCATGATCGAGCTAAACATTCCCGGACTTGGCACTCTCAAGCTGGAACATCTGGTCGCAGACGTGAGCGGCACCCTGGCGCTTGATGGGCAACTTCTGGATGGCGTCTCTCGCTCCCTGCGCAACTTGCGAGATCGCCTGGAAATTCACCTGATCACTGCGGACACCCATGGACGCCAGGCAACCATTGATCAGCAGCTTGGCATCCGTGCAGTTCGCACCGAACCCGGGGATGAAGCGGAGCAAAAAGCAGAATACGTCCGTCGGCTCGGCGCCGAAAAGGTGGTTGCCATCGGTCAGGGGGCAATTGACGCAGCCATGTTGAAGACCGCCGGGCTGGGCATCTGCGTCCTCTCCAAAGAGGGATTATCCACCGAAGCTCTGCTCGCCGCGGATATGCTTGTCCCCGATATTTATTCTGCCCTGGAGCTGTTCGAAAAACCCCTGCGCATCGTTGCCACCCTGCGAAAATGAATCTCCCCAAGACCGAACTGATTCCCGAAGACCCCGATCATCTGCCTCCCGCCCGCCGACGGAGAGCGCGTCGGCTGCTTGCCCCTCTGGACGCCGACGAGAAAGAATCCATTCTGGCGGATATTGCCCATCAGGCTTCGCCCACTTTTGATTTTTTCTGGTTTTCCCTGCTGGCTGGCATGGTGATAGCCATCGGCGTGCTCCTGGATCAACCCGCCCTGTTGCTGCTGGGGTCTCTCCTGGCGCCGCTGATGGCGCCGGTGGTGGGTCTGTCTTTAGGCGCCATCACCGGTTCTATGCGCTTCTTTTTCCGCAGCATGGCAGGTCTGGGCGTGGGAAGCCTGCTGGTGTTCTTGACCGGGGTTGCGGCTGGTTATATCATCCGCTCCTGGTCTCCTCACACCCTTAACCAGGCATACGCCCACGCCCAACTCTCCTGGGAGAATTTTCTGGTGCTGGCTGTGGGTGGAATCTTCACCACCGCCGCCATGCTGCGCAATGGGCTAAGGGCTGGGGCAACCAGCGTGGCTCTGGCTTATGGATTGTATATCCCCCTGGTCGTCGCCGGCTTCGGTCTCACCAGTGGACATCCCGACCTCTTCCCCGATGGTCTGGTGGTTTTTGCCATTCACCTCGCCTGGGCAGCCTTGTTGGGAACAATTACCCTGGCTGTCTTGGGGTATCGCCCCCTGACCTTGTTCGGCTACACCTTCGGAGCAGCCTTGGCTATTTTGGGGATTATTCTGCTCATCGGTTTGGGAGGCACAGGCGCGGTCTTTGGGGGGCAAATAGCTCTGCCCACCCCCCTGCCAACTGCCACATTTACCAACACAACCAGCGGAACCCCCAGCCACAACCCAACACCCCCCACCACCAATCGCCCCCCCCCCA